>NZ_JBHZCN010000025.1:0-93544 GCF_042755465.1 Kitasatospora sp. NPDC059160
GGCCGGTCCCGTTCGGGACCGGCCCTCCGCCACTGCCGACCCCGGCCGACGCGGTCGTTCGAAAAAAGCTGGTTGACTTGACCCGCCCGGCGGCCGCGGCCGGGCGGCACCGAAGCGTGATCCAGGACCAGGAGGTGCGGCGCCGTCATGAGCGTCGATTTCGTCATCCCGTACTACGGCGACCCGGAGTACCTGTTCGCCACCATCGACAGCATCCGGGCGCAGCACCAGCAGGACTGGCGGCTGACCGTGGTGGACGACCAGTACCCGGGCAACCGGGCGCTGGAGTACATCGAGGGCCTGGACGACGAGCGGATCCGCTACGTCCGCAACGAGGAGCGGCTGGGCCCCAACGGCAACACCTACAAGGCGTCGACCCTGGCCGAGCGCGAGTTCGTCTCGATGATGGGCGCCGACGACCTGCTGGAGCCGAACTACCTGGACGTCGTCCTGGAGCGGATGAAGGCCGACCCGAAGGCGATCGCGGTCCAGCCGGGCGTCAAGGTGATGGACAGCGACGGGAACCTGGTGCCGTCGCTCGGCATCGGTGACAAGGTCAAGCGCCGGATCGCCGCCCCGGCCCGCAAGGCCGGCCTGATCAGCGGCGAGGACGCGGTGAAGAGCCTGCTGTCCGGGAACTGGCTGTACACCCCGTCGCTGCTGTACCGGCAGTCCGCGCTGTCGAAGATCCCGTACCGCCCGGACATCGACGCCGTGCACGACCTGGCGTTCATGGTCGACATGCTGATGGAGGGCGGCAACCTGCTGGTCGACGAGCGCGAGGTGTTCCGCTACCGCCGCCACCAGGCCAGCGACTCCTCGAACCGGGTCAAGGACGGCAAGCGCTTCGACGAGGAGCTCCAGTACTACACCCTGATCGCCAAGGAGCTGCGGGCCAAGGGCTGGAACGCCGCGGCCCGCTCGGCCGACCTCCACCTCTCCTCCCGGCTGCACGCCCTGATGGTCGCCGCCGGGCGCCTCGGCGCGGGTGACTTCGCCCACGCCGGCGCCATGGTCGGCCGCGCCGTCCGCAGCAGCTGACCCGGTCCGCGGCGGGGCGGTGCTGAACGCCGGGCCGTCGGCTCCGCGTTGTCCGGAAGGAAGGGCGGCGCGGGCCGGCGGGCCGTTTCGCGGACGCGGTCGGACGGGCGGCACCGGTTCGGACGCACCTGGTCCACCGGATGATCACGATGACTCCACACCGGGCCGCATGGCAGACTTCCCGTGCGATCCAACGACTGGGGGTGCGTGTGGGCGACTCGCGGGCACCTGTGAAAAAGACATGACAAGTGCTGGTTCCAACAACGAGGGAAGTGTCCCGGTGCAGCCGCTGATCGATTCTGCCCATGCGACCGACGGGCGGACATTGAAGGAGGGCGGTGACGGGAACGGGACCGCCGAGCCGAAGGCTCCTCCGGCCGCGCTCCTGCGGCTGCGGGTCCTCGCCGCCCACCGCTGGTTCTGGCCGGCGGCCGTGCTGCTCGGCTACCTCGCGCAGACGGCGTTCCGGCTGTCGCTGTCGATCCACAACTACTACCCGTCGGTGCACGCGGACGAGGACGGCTACCTCGCGATCGCGCGGGTGCTGGCCGGCAAGCCGGCCTCCGAGATGCCCACCGGCGTGATCATCCCCGGCGGCTACCCGCTGCTGATCTCGCCGGCGCTCCGGATAGCCGACAACCCGGACACCGCGTACCACCTGATCATGGTGATCAACGCGGTGCTCAACGCGCTGGTCTTCCCGCTGGCCTTCGCGGCGGCCCGCCGCCTGGGGCTGTCCCGGCCGCAGGCGTTCCTCGCCGGGTCCGCCGTCGCGCTGGTGCCGCCGGTGATCTTCTACTCCCAGTTCGTGATGACGGACGCCGTCCTCCCGGTGCTCCTGCTGATCTGGCTGATCTCGATGCACGGCTGGCTCTCGCCCGGATCGACCCGCCGCCGCGCGCTGTACGCGGCCGCGATGAGCCTGGCCGCCGGCTACTCGATGGCCACCCACGACCGCGGCGGCGTGGTCGTGGCGCTGACCGCACTGGCCCTGCTGGTGGTGCTCGCCATCGGCTGGGCGCCGCGGCTCGCCTCGCTGGCCGGGCTCGGCGCGCTCGCGGTGGCCTACCTGGGCACCAAGCTGCTGGACGGTTACGTCACGGCCCAGTTCAAGGACGTCCCGGGCGCGGGGGTCGGCAACAAGGTCTTCGACAACCTCGAGAACGGCAAGTACACCACCACGATCGTCGTCCGGACCCTCGGCGAGCTGTGGTACTTCATGACCTCCACCTACGGCCTGGGCGCGATCGCCTTCGTGCTGTGCGTGGTGGCGGTGTTCCACCGCCGCTCCACGGCGGCCGACCGGGTGGTCTCCTTCGTCATGGTCGCCCTGCTGTGCGGCACCGCGCTGGCCTCCGCCGCGGGCCTCGCGGACGACAACCGCGTCGACAACTGGGTGTACGCCCGGTACTGCGCCGTGCTGGTGCCGGTGTTCATGGTGGTCGGCCTGGTCGTGCTGTTCCGGGCCGGGAAGCGCCGGCTGCTGCAGCTGGCCGCGCTCGGCACGGTGGTCGTCGGGATCACCGGGCTCGCCGTCACCGAGTACGCGGGGCGCAAGCTCAACGTCTGGATCATCCCGTGGACGGTGCCGGACGCCCAGTTCCTCTCCTCGACCTACGACGGCCTGCACATGGGCCGCACGACCTTCGGCGCGCTCGCCGTGCTGGGCGCCTGCCTGCTGCTGCGGGTGGTCGGCGGCCGCCGGATCATCGCGGCCGTGGTGGGCTGCCTGACGCTCTTCGCGGCCTACGCGACGGTCGCCGTCACCAACAACATCGCCGAGCCGCACTCCAAGTTCCGCAAGTACGAGGCCGTCGGCCTGCCCAAGGAGGCCGGCCTGGGCAAGGGCGACAACGTGGTCCTGGACTGGGACCTCGACTGGGGCAGCCGGATGTCGCTGGCCTTCGAGGTCTACTGGGGCCGGGTCTGGACCAGCAACGTGAAGAACGGCAACACCCCGCCGGAGTCGGCCACCGCGATCCTGCTGGCCGTCTCCAAGGACCCGGGCACCAAGCCGGAGTCCAGCTGGCAGAAGCCGCTCCCGGGCTGGCACGTCGCGAAGTACAACATGGAGCGCGGCTGGGTGCTCTGGCGCAAGGGCTGAGCTGCGGTTCCACCCCTTCGGGGCCGGTGAGGTACGCCTCACCGGCCCCGATTGGCATCCGGGCTGCTCCATGTGGCAGTATGTCCAAGTTGCTCGGTTGAGTGCCGATGCTGCGCGCCTCCCGCCGGGAGGACTGGAAGCGAGTCCCATGTACTCGTCGTTCCCGTGATGGCCGTCAAGCGTGAGTTCTACGCCACGGCAGCTGCGGGGCGAAAGTACGGGAATCTTCCGGGAAGCGTGTGCGGGGCCTCGGCCCGGCCACCCCCACCCCGAAAGTTTGAAACCGACGAAGTACTTCGCCGGTTTTTTGCAAGCGCGAGTGCGACACGCCCGAGCGCGGGGGTCGGAGGAGGGTCGTGCAGTGACTAAGGACAAAGGACTACTGAGTAGCCATGGCGGGACAGAAGATCCGCATCCGGCTCAAGGCCTACGACCACGAGGTCATCGATTCCTCGGCGAAGAAGATCGTCGAGACGGTGATCCGTACTGGTGCGCAGGTCGCAGGCCCGGTGCCGCTGCCCACTGAGAAGAACGTGTACTGCGTCATCCGCTCGCCGCACAAGTACAAGGACTCGCGCGAGCACTTCGAGATGCGCACTCACAAGCGTCTGATCGACATCCTCGACCCCACGCCGAAGACGGTTGACTCGCTCATGCGTCTCGACCTGCCGGCTGGCGTCGACATCGAGATCAAGCTCTGAGAGGCGCACCGAAGATGGCTAAGCAGATTAAGGGCATCCTGGGCGAGAAGCTCGGCATGACCCAGGTCTGGGACGAGAACAACCGGGTCGTTCCGGTGACCGTCGTCAAGGCTGGGCCCAATGTCGTGACCCAGGTCCACACCGCCGACAGCCCGGCCGGCTACGACGCCGTCCAGATCGGCTTCGGCGAGATCGACCCCCGCAAGGTGAACAAGCCCCTCGCGGGCCACTTCGCCAAGGCCGGTGTCACCCCCCGTCGCCACCTGGTCGAGCTCCGTACCTCGGACGCCTCCGAGTACACCCTGGGCCAGGAGATCACCGCCGAGCTGTTCGAGGCGGGTGTCAAGGTCGACGTGACCGGCACCTCCAAGGGCAAGGGCTTCGCCGGTGTCATGAAGCGCCACAACTTCCGGGGCCTCGGCGCCGGTCACGGTGTGCAGCGCAAGCACCGCTCGCCCGGCTCGATCGGTGGCTGCGCCACCCCGGGTCGCGTGTTCAAGGGCGTGAGGATGGCCGGCCGGATGGGCCACGAGCGTGTGACCACCCAGAACCTGACCATCCATGCCGTTGACGCGGAGAAGGGGCTGCTCCTGATCAAGGGCGCAATCCCGGGCCCGAACGGCGGCCTCATCCTCGTCCGCACCGCGGCGAAGGGGCTGTGAGGATATGAGCACCATTGACATCCTGTCGCCCTCGGGTGACAAGACCGGCAGCCTCGAGCTGCCGGCCGAGATCTTCGACGCGAAGGTCAGCGTTCCGCTGATGCACCAGGTCGTCGTGGCGCAGCTCGCTGCGGCCCGTCAGGGCACCCACAAGACCAAGACTCGCGCCGAGGTCCGCGGTGGCGGCAAGAAGCCGTACCGCCAGAAGGGCACCGGCCGCGCCCGTCAGGGCTCGACCCGTGCGCCGCAGTTCGCCGGCGGTGGCGTCGTGCACGGTCCCGTGCCGCGTGACTACTCGCAGCGGACCCCGAAGAAGATGATCGCCGCCGCCCTGCGCGGTGCGCTCACCGACCGGGCCCGCCACAACCGCATTCACGTCATCACCGACGTGACCGCGACCGAGGCGCCGTCGACCAAGGCCGCCAAGGGCCTGTTCGGCAAGATCACCGAGCGCAAGAACGTCCTCCTGGTCGTCGAGCGTTCGGACGAGCTGGGCCTCAAGTCCGCTCGCAACCTGCCGAACGTCCACATCCTGGACGCCGGTCAGCTGAACACCTACGACGTGCTCGTCTCCGACGATGTGGTCTTCACCCAGGCCGCCTTCGAGCGTTTCGTGGCCGGTCCGGCCGCGTCCGCCAAGGCCGTGGCTGCTGAGGGCGAGCTCGAAGGGAGCGCCGCCTGATGGCTGCAGAGATCACGAGCAAGACGTTCACGGACCCCCGTGACGTCCTGGTGAAGCCGGTCATCTCGGAGAAGAGCTACTCGCTCCTCGACGAGAACAAGTACACGTTCGTCGTGTCGCCCGGTGCCAACAAGACCCAGATCAAGCAGGCCGTCGAGGCGGTCTTCTCGGTCAAGGTCGAGTCCGTCAACACGCTCAACCGTCAGGGCAAGCGCAAGCGCTCCAAGACGGGCTTTGGCAAGCGCAAGGACACCAAGCGCGCCATCGTGACGCTGGCTGAGGGCAACCGCATCGACATCTTCGGTGGTCCGGTCTCCTAACGGGGATCGTGATCGTCGATAAGGACGAGGACGAGAGAGCCAAATGGGCATCCGCAAGTACAAGCCGACTACGCCGGGCCGTCGTGGCTCCAGCGTGGCCGACTTCGTAGAGATCACGCGGTCCACCCCGGAGAAGTCGCTGGTTCGCCCCCTGCACAGCAAGGGCGGCCGTAACAACGCCGGTCGGATCACCGTTCGCCACCAGGGTGGCGGCCACAAGCGCGCCTACCGCGTGATCGACTTCCGTCGTCACGACAAGGACGGCGTGCCGGCGAAGGTCGCGCACATCGAGTACGACCCGAACCGCACCGCGCGCATCGCGCTCCTGCACTACCTGGACGGCGAGAAGCGCTACATCATCGCGCCGCGTGGCATCGCGCAGGGTGACCGGATTGAGAACGGCCCTGGCGCCGACATCAAGCCGGGCAACAACCTGCCGCTGCGCAACATCCCGGTCGGTACCACCATCCACGCGGTGGAGCTGCGTCCCGGCGGCGGTGCCAAGCTGGCCCGCTCCGCGGGCTCCGGCATCCAGCTGCTGGCGCGTGAGGGCAAGATGGCGCACCTGCGCATGCCCTCCGGTGAGATCCGCCTGGTCGACGCGCGCTGCCGCGCCACCGTCGGCGAGGTCGGCAACGCCGAGCAGTCGAACATCAACTGGGGCAAGGCCGGCCGTATGCGCTGGAAGGGCGTCCGCCCGACCGTGCGTGGTGTCGCCATGAACCCGATCGACCACCCGCACGGTGGTGGTGAGGGTAAGACCTCTGGTG
Organism: Kitasatospora sp. NPDC059160; assembly: GCF_042755465.1. NCBI lineage: Bacteria > Bacillati > Actinomycetota > Actinomycetes > Kitasatosporales > Streptomycetaceae > Kitasatospora > Kitasatospora sp. NPDC059160. The sequence goes on from NZ_JBHZCN010000025.1 coordinate 6,281, forward strand.
GCCGCCACCCGGTCTCGCCGTGGGGCCAGAAGGAGGGTCGCACCCGTCGCCCGAAGAAGGCGTCGGACGCTCTCATCGTGCGCCGCCGCAAGACCAACAAGAAGCGCTAGGAGCAGGTCAGATGCCGCGCAGTCTCAAGAAGGGCCCCTTCATCGACGGCCACCTTCTCAAGAAGGTGGACGCTCAGAACGAGGCGGGTACCCAGAACGTCATCAAGACCTGGTCCCGTCGCTCCGTGATCTTCCCGGCCATGCTCGGCCACACGATCGCGGTGCACGATGGCCGTAAGCACGTCCCGGTGTTCGTCACCGAGTCGATGGTCGGCCACAAGCTCGGCGAGTTCGCGCCGACGCGTACCTTCCGCGGTCACGTCAAGGACGACCGCAAGTCGAAGCGTCGCTAGTCGCCAGCGAGATTACCGACTCAATGACTTACACCAGCAAGGGGACAACCATGGAAGCCAGGGCCCAGGCGCGGTACATCCGCGTCACGCCCATGAAGGCCCGCCGCGTGGTGGACCTCATCCGTGGCCTGCCGGCCACGGAGGCCCAGGCCGTCCTGCGTTTCGCTCCGCAGGCCGCCACCGTGCCGGTCGGCAAGGTGCTCGACAGCGCCATCGCCAACGCCGCGCACAACTACAACCACTCCAACGTGGACGACCTCGTCATCAGCGAGGCGTACGTTGACGAGGGTCCGACCCTGAAGCGGTTCCGTCCGCGTGCGCAGGGTCGTGCCTACCGGATCCGCAAGCGGACCAGCCACATCACCGTGGTCGTCAGCAGCAAGGAAGGGACCCGGTAATGGGCCAGAAGGTTAACCCGCACGGGTTCCGCCTCGGCATCAGCACGGACTTCAAGTCCCGCTGGTACGCCGACAAGCTGTACAAGGACTACGTCAAGGAAGACGTTGCCATTCGTCGCATGATGACGAAGGGCATGGAGCGCGCCGGCATCTCCAAGGTCGAGATCGAGCGCACCCGCGACCGCGTCCGCGTCGACATCCACACCGCCCGTCCCGGCATCGTCATCGGGCGTCGTGGCACCGAGGCCGACCGCATCCGCGGCGACCTCGAGAAGCTGACCGGCAAGCAGGTCCAGCTGAACATCCTCGAGGTCAAGAACCCCGAGCTGGACGCCCAGCTCGTGGCTCAGGGCGTCGCGGAGCAGCTGTCCTCCCGCGTCTCCTTCCGTCGTGCCATGCGCAAGTCGATGCAGGGCACCATGAAGTCCGGCGCCAAGGGCATCAAGGTCCAGTGCTCCGGTCGTCTCGGCGGCGCCGAGATGAGCCGTTCGGAGTTCTACCGCGAGGGCCGTGTGCCGCTGCACACCCTGCGCGCGAACGTCGACTACGGCTTCTTTGAGGCCAAGACGACCTTCGGCCGCATCGGTGTGAAGGTCTGGATCTACAAGGGCGACGTCAAGAACATCGCCGAGGTCCGCGCTGAGAACGCCGCTGCCCGCTCGGGCAACCGCCCGGCCCGTCCCGAGGGTGGTCGTCCCGCCCGCGGTGGCGAGCGCCGTGGTGGCGAGCGCGGTGGCCGTGGCCGTCGCCCCGCCGCTGCCGAGGCCCCCGCGGCCGCGGCCGCCGAGGCTCCGGCTGCCGAGAACACCGGAACGGAGGCCTGACCCCAATGCTGATCCCCCGTAGGGTCAAGCACCGCAAGCAGCACCACCCGAAGCGCCGCGGCGCTGCCAAGGGTGGCACCGAGCTCGCGTTCGGCGAGTACGGCATCCAGGCCGTCACCCCGGCCTATGTGACGAACCGGCAGATCGAGTCCGCTCGTATCGCCGTCACCCGTCACATCAAGCGTGGCGGCAAGGTCTGGATCAACATCTACCCGGACCGCCCGCTCACCAAGAAGCCGGCCGAGACCCGCATGGGTTCCGGTAAGGGTTCGCCCGAGTGGTGGATCGCGAACGTGCACCCGGGTCGGGTCATGTTCGAGCTGTCGTACCCCAACGAGAAGGTGGCTCGTGAGGCGCTGACCCGCGCAGCTCACAAGCTCCCGATGAAGTGCCGGATCATCCGGCGCGAGGCAGGTGAGAGCTGATGTCGGCCGGCACCAAGGCTGCTGACCTCCGCGAGCTGGACAACGAGGGTCTCGTTGCCAAGCTCCGTGAGGCCAAGGAGGAGCTGTTCAACCTCCGCTTCCAGGCGGCGACCGGGCAGCTCGACAACCACGGACGGCTCAAGCTCGTCCGTAAGGACATCGCGCGGATCTACACCCTGATGCGCGAGCGCGAGCTGGGCATCGAGACGGTGGAGAGCGCCTGATGACTGAGAACACCAACGAGACGCGCGGTTTCCGCAAGACCCGTGAGGGTCTCGTCGTCAGCGACAAGATGGACAAGACCGTCGTCGTCGCCGTCGAGGACCGCGTCAAGCACGCTCTGTACGGCAAGGTCATCCGCCGTACGAACAAGCTGAAGGCGCACGACGAGGCGAACGCCTGCGGCATCGGCGACCGGGTGCTCCTCGCGGAGACCCGCCCGCTGTCCGCGACGAAGCGCTGGCGCGTCGTCGAGATCCTCGAGAAGGCCAAGTAACGAAGTTGATGCGGTACGGCCGTATGTGCACCAGGTCCCTCGCGGGCGCTGGTGTGAGCAGCGGTCGGCCCGTCAGCTCTCGTTGACGATCAGGAGAAAGCTGTGATCCAGCAGGAGTCGCGACTGCGTGTCGCCGACAACACGGGCGCGAAGGAAATCCTTTGCATCCGCGTTCTCGGTGGTTCCGGTCGCCGCTACGCCGGTATCGGGGACGTCATCGTCGCGACCGTCAAGGACGCGATCCCCGGCGGTTCGGTCAAGAAGGGTGACGTCGTCAAGTGCGTCGTCGTCCGTACCGTGAAGTCGCGTCGTCGTCCGGATGGCTCGTACATCCGCTTCGACGAGAACGCCGCGGTCGTTCTGAAGAACACCGATGGTGACCCCCGTGGCACCCGCATCTTCGGCCCGGTGGGCCGCGAGCTGCGTGACAAGAAGTTCATGAAGATCATCTCGCTTGCGCCGGAGGTGCTCTAACTCATGGCGAACAGCATGAAGATCAAGAAGGGTGACCTGGTCCAGGTCATCACCGGCAAGGACAAGGGCAAGCAGGGCAAGGTCATCCAGGCCATGCCGGCTGAGAACAAGGTCCTGGTCGAGGGTGTCAACCGGGTCAAGAAGCACACCAAGCCGGGTCCGGGCACTCAGGGTGGCATCGTCACCGTCGAGGCCCCGGTGCACGTCTCCAACGTCCAGCTGGTCGTGGAGAAGGACGGCAAGAAGGTCGTCACCCGCGTTGGCTACCGCTTCGACGACGAGGGCAACAAGATCCGCGTTGCCAAGCGAACCGGTGAGGACATCTGATGTCTGAGACGTCTGTTGAGAAGGTGACCCCCCGCCTCAAGGAGCGTTACAACTCCGAGATCAAGGGTCAGCTGCAGGAGCAGTTCTCGTACGAGAACGTCATGCTGACGCCCGGCCTGGTCAAGGTCGTCGTCAACATGGGTGTCGGCGAGGCCGCCCGTGACAGCAAGCTGATCGAGGGCGCGATCCGCGACCTGACCGCGATCACCGGTCAGAAGCCGGCCGTGACCAAGGCTCGTAAGTCCATCGCGCAGTTCAAGCTGCGCGAGGGCCAGCCGATCGGCACCCACGTCACCCTCCGTGGTGACCGCATGTGGGAGTTCCTGGACCGTCTGGTTTCGCTGGCCCTGCCGCGAATCCGTGACTTCCGTGGCCTCTCCCCGAAGCAGTTCGACGGCCGTGGCAACTACACCTTCGGTCTGACCGAGCAGGTCATGTTCCACGAGATCGACCAGGACAAGGTCGACCGTCAGCGCGGTATGGACATCACCGTCGTGACCACCGCCCAGACCGACGACGAGGGCCGGGCGCTCCTGCGCGCTCTGGGCTTCCCGTTCAAGGAGGCGTAACACATGGCGAAGAAGTCCCTCATCGCGAAGGCCGAGCGGAAGCCGAAGTTCGGCGTCCGGGCCTACACCCGGTGCCAGCGCTGCGGCCGTCCGCACTCGGTGTACCGCAAGTTCGGCCTGTGCCGTGTCTGCCTTCGTGAGATGGCGCACCGCGGCGAGCTGCCGGGCGTGACCAAGAGCTCCTGGTAACCAGGACCTCGCGGTAACGCCATAGCGAAGCAGGTGTGCCCGACCCCACAGAGCCCCTTTTTTGGGGCTGCGTACGGAATCCCGTAGGGTAGTGAGGTCGGGCCCCCTGTCGCGGTAGCTCCATAGCTGCCGTCGACCCTCTTCGGAGGGCTCGCACCCAGTCTTACGACGCCGCAGGTCCCCTGCGTCTGTGCCCCTGCCGCACTCCCCGGAGTGCGGCAGGGGGACCTGGCGCGGAGAAACCACGGCGAGAGAGGCCTGAGGCCATCATGACCATGACCGACCCCATCGCAGACATGCTCACGCGTCTGCGTAACGCTAACTCGGCGTACCACGACTCTGTGGCGATGCCGGCCAGCAAGATCAAGGCGCACGTCGCCCAGATCCTGCAGCAGGAGGGGTACATCTCCTCCTACAAGGTTGAGGAGCCCGCTGAGGGCGAGGTCGGCAAGAAGCTGACCATCGAGCTCAAGTTCGGTCCCAACCGTGAGCGCTCGATCGCTGGCATCAAGCGGATCAGCAAGCCGGGCCTGCGGGTCTACGCAAAGTCCACCAACCTGCCGAAGGTGCTCGGCGGCCTGGGCGTGGCGATCATCTCCACGTCCTCGGGTCTCCTCACCGACAAGCAGGCTGCCAAGAAGGGCGTAGGCGGAGAAGTTCTCGCCTACGTCTGGTAATTCGGGAAACGGAGGTACAGCAATGTCGCGCATTGGACGGCTGCCCATCCCGGTTCCCGCCGGCGTGGACGTCACCATCGATGGCCAGGCGGTCTCGGTGAAGGGCCCCAAGGGCTCCCTCACCCACGTTGTCGCCGCGCCGATCGAGATCGGTAAGGGCGAGGACGGCAACCTGGTCGTCACCCGCCCCAACGACGAGCGTCAGTCGAAGGCCCTGCACGGCCTTTCCCGCACGCTGGTGGCGAACATGATCACCGGCGTGACCGCGGGCTACCGCAAGTCGCTGGAGATCAGCGGTGTCGGCTACCGAGTTCTGGCGAAGGGCTCCGACATGGAGTTCCAGCTGGGCTACAGCCACCCGATTCTGGTCGAGGCCCCCGAGGGCATCTCCTTCGTCGTCGAGTCGGCCACCAAGTTCCACGTGGACGGCATCGACAAGCAGAAGGTCGGCGAGGTCGCCGCGAAGATCCGCAAGCTGCGCAAGCCCGACCCGTACAAGGCCAAGGGCGTCAAGTACGCGGGCGAGGTCATCCGCCGCAAGGTCGGAAAGAGTGGTAAGTAAGCGATGAGCGTCTCTGTCAAGATCGGCAAGGGCAACGCCTACAAGAGCGCCGCTCGCAAGCGCCGCGCGATCCGCGTTCGCAAGCGCGTCGTCGGCACCGAGGTGCGTCCGCGCCTCGTCGTGACGCGCTCGAACCGTCACATGGTCGCCCAGGTCATCGACGACGCCAAGGGTCACACCCTGGCGTCGGCGTCCACCCTCGACGTGTCCATCAAGGGCGCCGAGGGCGACAAGACCGAGCTGGCCAAGAAGGTCGGGAGCCTGGTCGCCGAGCGCGCCAAGGCTGCCGGCATCGAGGCGGTCGTCTTCGACCGCGCGGGCAACCGGTACGCCGGCCGCATCGCCGCCCTGGCGGACGCGGCTCGCGAGGCCGGGCTCGACTTCTAAGCCGCTCGTCGACTCAGTCGACGGACGTAATCGAGAGAGGTAATTCCAATGGCTGGACCCCAGCGCCGCGGTAGCGGCGCCGGCGGTGGCACCGGCGGTGGCGAGCGGCGCGACCGTAAGCGTGACGACCGGGGCAACGCCCCCGCCGTCGAGAAGACCGCTTACGTCGAGCGCGTTGTCGCGATCAACCGTGTCGCCAAGGTTGTCAAGGGTGGTCGTCGTTTCAGCTTCACCGCGCTGGTCGTGGTGGGCGACGGTGACGGCACCGTGGGTGTCGGTTACGGGAAGGCGAAGGAGGTTCCGGCCGCCATCGCCAAGGGTGTTGAGGAGGCCAAGAAGAACTTCTTCAAGGTCCCCCGTATCCAGGGCACCATCCCGCACCCGATCCAGGGTGAGAAGGCCGCCGGCGTCGTGCTGCTGAAGCCCGCCGCCCCCGGTACCGGTGTTATCGCCGGTGGTCCGGTGCGCGCCGTCCTGGAGTGCGCCGGCATTCACGACATCCTGTCGAAGTCGCTCGGCTCGGACAACGCGATCAACATCGTGCACGCCACCGTGGCTGCTCTGAAGGGCCTCGTGCGCCCCGAGGAGATCGCCGCCCGTCGTGGCCTGCCGCTGGAGGACGTGGCCCCCGCCGCTCTGCTGCGGGCGCGTGCTGCAGGGGTGAGCGCCTGATGGCTCGCCTGAAGATCACGCAGACCAAGTCGTACATCGGCAGCAAGCAGAATCACCGTGACACCCTGCGTTCGCTTGGTCTCAAGCGCATGCACGACGTCGTGGTGAAGGAGGACCGTCCCGAGATCCGCGGGATGGCCCACACGGTCCGTCACCTGGTGACGGTTGAGGAGGTGGACTGATCATGGGCGACAACCCGATCAAGATCCACAACCTGCGTCCCGCCCCGGGTGCCAAGACCGACAAGATCCGCGTGGGTCGTGGTGAGGGCTCCAAGGGTAAGACCGCCGGTCGTGGTACCAAGGGCACCAAGGCCCGCTACCAGGTTCCGCAGCGCTTCGAGGGTGGCCAGATGCCCCTCCACATGCGCCTGCCGAAGCTGAAGGGCTTCAAGAACCCGTTCAAGATCACGTTCCAGGTCGTCAACCTCGACAAGCTGGCCGAGCTCTACCCGCAGGGTGGCGCCGTCACGGTCGAGGACCTGGTCGCCAAGGGCGCGGTTCGCAAGAACTCCCTCGTCAAGGTGCTCGGCACCGGCGAGGTCTCGGTTGCGCTGCAGGTGACGGTCGACGCCGTCTCCGGCTCGGCCGCCGAGAAGATCAAGGCCGCCGGCGGTACGGTCACCGAGCTCGTCTGAGCCCGCTGAACCCGCCGACAACCGGCTTCGAGCCCCGCACCTCCTTCGGGAGGTGCGGGGCTCGTGCTTTTACCCCGGCTTTCACTCCGGGGCCGAAATCAGCCGGTACCGGGCCTCGTTCTTTTGTGTGGCAAAACCGGGCATCCCGTACCCCCGTGAGTGGGGGAGGGACGGTACGCGCTTCTTTCGAGTGGCCGCGCACTGTTAGAGTCCGTGGAGTTCCCTTGTAGGCTGCGCGTAGGCTCGCCTGTGCCGTCTGTACGGGGGCCCGTACCGCAAAAACTCCCCATTCAGGACCGACCCTCCCGCCGACGACGTGCGGGAGGCGCAGGAGGCACCGTGCTCAGTGCGTTCGCGCGGGCGTTCCAGACGCCCGACCTGCGCAAGAAGCTGCTGTTCACGCTGGGCATCATGGTGCTGTTCCGGCTGGGCTCGCACATTCCGATTCCGGGCGTGAGCTTCACGGCCGTGAACGAGTGCATCAAGGACACCAAGAACAACGGCCTCTTCGGACTCGTCAACCTGTTCAGCGGTGGCGCGCTCCTCCAGCTGACGATCTTCGCGCTCGGCATCATGCCGTACATCACCGCGAGCATCATCCTCCAGCTCCTCACCGTCGTGATCCCGCGACTGGAGGCGTTGAAGAAGGAGGGCCAGGCCGGCACCGCGAAGATCACCCAGTACACCCGCTACCTGACCATCGCGCTCGCCGTGCTCCAGGGCACCGGCATCGTGGCGACGGCCTCCAGCGGTGCGCTGTTCTCCGGCTGCCCGGTGGGCAACCAGATCGTGCCGGACACCTCGGTGTTCCGGATCGCCGTCATGGTGCTCACGATGACGGCCGGCACCACGGTCATCATGTGGCTGGGCGAGCTGATCACCGACCGCGGCATCGGCAACGGCATGTCGCTGCTGATCTTCACCTCGATCGCCGCGCAGTTCCCGACCTCGATGTGGGCCATCAAGCAGTCCGGCACCATCGGCGGCGGCTGGGTCGAGTTCCTCTCCGTGGTCGCGGTCGGCGTCATCGTTGTGATGCTGGTCATCTTCGTCGAGCAGGCGCAGCGCCGGATCCCGGTCCAGTACGCGAAGCGGATGATCGGCCGCCGGGCCTTCGGCGGTACCTCGACCTACATCCCGCTCAAGGTGAACCAGGCCGGTGTCATCCCGGTCATCTTCGCCTCGTCGCTGCTGTACATCCCGGCGCTGGTGGTCCAGCTGACCAACAGCCAGTCGGGCTGGGCGGTGTGGGTCAAGCAGAACTTCGTCAAGGGTGACCACCCGATCTACATGGCCACCTACTTCCTGCTGATCGTCTTCTTCGCCTTCTTCTACGTCGCCATCTCCTTCAACCCCGAAGAAGTTGCCGACAATATGAAGAAGTATGGTGGCTTCATCCCGGGCATCCGGGCCGGCCGTCCGACGGCCGAGTACCTGAACTACGTGCTGACCCGAATCACGTGGCCGGGTTCGCTCTACCTGGGCCTGATCGCGTTGATCCCGATGATCGCCCTGGTCGCCTTCGGACAGCAGACCAACTTCCCGTTCGGCGGCACCAGCGTGCTCATCGTCGTCGGCGTCGGACTCGAAACTGTGAAGCAGATCGAGAGCCAGCTCCAGCAGCGCAATTACGAAGGGTTCCTCCGCTGATGCGTATCGTCCTCGTTGGTCCTCCCGGGGCCGGGAAGGGTACTCAGGCGCACCTGCTCGCCAAGACCCTGTCCATCCCCCACATCTCCACCGGCGACCTGTTCCGCGCCAACATCGGTCAGGGCACCCCGCTGGGGCTCGAGGCCAAGGGCTACATGGACGCGGGTCGCCTGGTACCGGATGAGGTCACCATCGGGATGGCCAAGGACCGCATGCTGCAGGCCGACGCGGCCAACGGCTTCCTGCTCGACGGCTTCCCCCGCAACCTGGGCCAGGCCAAGGCGCTCGACGAGTTCCTCGCCGAGCAGGGCATCGTGCTGGACGGCGTGCTGGACCTGGAGGTCCCCGAGGACGAGGTGGTGCGCCGGATCGCCGGCCGCCGCCTGTGCCGCAAGAACGGCAGCCACGTGTTCCACGTCGCGTACAACCCGCCGAAGGAGGAGGGTGTCTGCGACGAGTGCGGTGGCGAGCTGTACCAGCGCTCGGACGACACCGAGGAAGCGGTGCGCACGCGCCTGGAGGTATACCACACGGAGACCGAGCCGATCATCGACTACTACGTCCAGCAGGGCCTGGTGGCGACGATCTCGGCCCTCGGCAAGGTGGACGAGGTCACCCAGCGCGCGATCGAGGCGCTGAAGAAGAACGGCTGAGTTCGCTCGGCGAGGTACGCGTGACGGCCGGGTCGCCCGTGGAGCGGGCGGCCCGGCCGTTTTCGACGTCGTACGGTGGTAGGCAGTGGTAATCCGGACTTGGAAGGCGTGACCTGATGGTGGAGATCAAGACCCCCGAGCAGATCGCGAAGATGCGGGCGGCCGGGCTGGTCGTCGCCGAGGCGCTCAAGGCCTGTCGCGAGGCGGTCGCTCCCGGGGTGACCACCCAGGAGCTCAACGACATCGCCGACAAGGTCATCACCGACCACGGTGCCACCTCGAACTTCCGCGCCCACCACGGCGGCCTGTGGTTCCCGGGCGTGATCTGCGCCTCGGTGAACAACGAGGTCGTGCACGGTATCCCGGGCGAGCGGGTGCTGCAGGAGGGCGACATCATCTCGATCGACTGCGGCGCCATCCTGGACGGCTGGCACGGCGACTCGGCGATCACCGTCGCGGTCGGCGAGGTCCGCCCCGAGGTCGAGATGCTCAGCCGGGTGACCGAGGGCTCGATGTGGGCCGGCATCGCCCAGATGAAGAAGAACAACCGCCTGGTGGACGTCTCCAAGGCGATCGAGGGCTACATCCGGCGCCAGCCGCTGCCGCCCAAGGGCAAGTGGGGCATCACCGAGGGCTACGGCGGCCACGGCATCGGCACCGCGATGCACATGGAGCCGCACGTGCTGAACTACGTCGAGCGCGGCCGCGGCAAGGGCCCGAAGCTGGTCCCGGGCACCGTGCTGGCGATCGAGCCGATGGTCTCGCTCGGCACCCCGCACACCGCGGTGCTGGAGGACGACTGGACGGTCGTCACCAACGACGGCACCTGGGCCTCGCACTGGGAGCACTCGGTGGCCGTCACCGAGGAGGGCCCGCTGGTGCTGACCGCCTTCGACGGCGGCCGGGCCGAGCTCGCCAAGCTGGGCATCACCGCAGCTCCGGACCCGCTGGCGTAGTCGCCCGGGCGGTCAACTGCCGCTGCTGACAAGGGATCAGAGCCCTGGAGGTTTGGACCTCCAGGGCTTTTGTCCTATTTTTAACGGCTGGCAGTGGCAGTTACTGGCCCAGTGGCTTACGAGCGAGCAGGAGAGCGCAGTGCTCAAGGGATTCCGCGACTTCATGATGCGCGGCAACGTCATCGACATGGCCGTCGGTGTGGTCATCGGTGCCGCGTTCACCGCGGTGGTGACCGGCTTCGTGTCCGCCTTCCTCACCCCGCTGGTCGGCGTGGTGGTCGGCGCGGCCGGCGACTTCAGCTCGTACACGGCGGAGATCGGCGGGGTGAAGTTCCCGTACGGCCAGTTCCTGAACGTGCTGATCGCCTTCTTCATGACCGCCGCGGTGCTGTACTTCTGCGTGGTGCTGCCGATCACCAAGGCCACCGCCCGCTACCTGCCGAAGAAGCCGAAGGTCGCGAAGCGCCCGTGCCCCGAGTGCCTGACCGAGATCCCCGAGGCCGCCCGCCGCTGCTCGGCCTGCACCGCCCACGTCGACCCGCTGGCCGTCCCCACCGGGGTCTGACGGGGCCGGTGTGACGGCGGACTCCTTCCGGTACCCCCGTTTTGGACCCCGGGACGCGCTGGCGTAGGATGGACCGTCGGCTCACTCGTAGCGTGCTTCAGCACGCCCTCTTCCCCTCGGGGGCGGGGTGAACCCAGGTTCGCACGAGCGTTCCGCATACGGTAGCCGGTCCCGGAAGGTGGATCTCGCAGTTCATGGCTAAGAAGCAAGGCGCCATTGAGATCGAGGGCACCGTGATCGAGTCTCTTCCGAACGCGATGTTCAAGGTCGAGCTGCAGAACGGTCACAAGGTCCTCGCGCACATCAGTGGCAAGATGCGCATGCACTACATCCGCATCCTGCCGGACGACCGGGTGGTCGTGGAGCTCAGCCCCTACGACCTCACGCGCGGCCGGATCGTCTACCGCTACAAGTAAGAACGTCAGATCTAGACCCGGAGAACCTGAACATGAAGGTCAAGCCGAGCGTCAAGAAGATCTGCGACAAGTGCAAGGTGATCCGCCGTCACGGCCGGGTCATGGTGATCTGCGACAACCTGCGCCACAAGCAGCGCCAGGGCTGATCTCCCTCCCGCATTTCTCGTAGTACTTCGCGCGACGCGAAAACGTCATACGCGGGTCACCCGATCCGTCCCGGACGGGACGGACTGCCGCCCCCGGTCAGAGGCCGGGGCTCCCTCACCGTGAGGTGTCGGAGTAGGTGCCCGTCAGACCTCTGAAGAACCACAGGAGCCTTGAATGGCACGCCTCGCCGGCGTTGATCTCCCCCGTGAGAAGCGGATCGAGATCGCCCTTACGTACGTGTACGGCATCGGCCGTACCCGCGCCCAGCAGACCCTCGCCGAGACCGGCGTCAACCCGGATGTCCGCGTTCGCGACATCACCGAGGACGACCTGGTCAAGCTGAGCCAGTACATCGACGCCAACTACACGGTCGAGGGTGACCTCCGCCGTGAGGTGGCCGCCGACATCCGCCGCAAGGTCGAGATCGGCTGCTACGAGGGTCTGCGTCACCGCCGTGGCCTGCCGGTCCGCGGCCAGCGCACCCACACCAACGCGCGTACCCGCAAGGGCCCGCGTCGCGCGATCGCCGGCAAGAAGAAGCCGGGCAAGAAGTAGTCCGTCCCGTCACCGGACATCCCTCCGGCCCGCGGGTCAGCGGACCGACCACCTCAGTAGGAGAACAGACTTATGCCCCCCAAGGGTCGTCAGGCTGCCGGCGCGAAGAAGATCCGCCGCAAGGAAAAGAAGAACGTCGCTCACGGCCACGCGCACATCAAGAGCACGTTCAACAACACCATCGTTTCGATCACCGACCCCGCGGGCAACGTGATCTCCTGGGCCTCCGCCGGCCACGTCGGCTTCAAGGGTTCGCGCAAGTCCACCCCGTTCGCCGCGCAGATGGCCGCCGAGGCCGCTGCCCGTCGCGCGCAGGAGCACGGCATGCGCAAGGTCGACGTCTTCGTGAAGGGTCCGGGCTCCGGCCGCGAGACCGCGATCCGTTCGCTCCAGGCCACCGGCCTGGAGGTCGGCTCGATCCAGGACGTCACCCCCACCCCGCACAACGGCTGCCGTCCGCCGAAGCGCCGCCGCGTCTGACGCAGCGCCTTCGGGCACGCGGGTAACGCTTTAAACCACGTACGGGGTCCTGTTTTCTGCGGGACCCCGTACGCTTGGTCCTGTCGGCATCAAATAGTGGGTGCCGAAGACAACTGGAGGAACACCCCCCATGCTTATCGCTCAGCGCCCCTCGCTGACCGAAGAGGTCGTCGACGAGTTCCGCTCGCGGTTCGTGATCGAGCCGCTGGAGCCGGGCTTCGGCTACACCCTCGGCAACTCCCTGCGCCGCACGCTCCTGTCGTCGATCCCGGGTGCCGCTGTCACCAGCATCCGCATCGACGGCGTCCTGCACGAGTTCACCACCGTGCCGGGCGTCAAGGAGGACGTGACCGACCTCATCCTCAACATCAAGCAGCTGGTCGTCTCCTCGGAGCACGACGAGCCGGTCGTGATGTACCTGCGCAAGCAGGGCCCGGGCGTCGTGACCGCCGCCGACATCGCCCCGCCGGCGGGTGTCGAGGTGCACAACCCCGAGCTGGTCCTCGCCACGCTGAACGGCAAGGGCAAGCTGGAGATGGAGCTGACCGTCGAGCGCGGTCGCGGCTACGTCTCCGCCGTCCAGAACAAGGCCTCCGGCCAGGAGATCGGCCGCATCCCGGTCGACTCGATCTACAGCCCCGTGCTGAAGGTCACCTACAAGGTCGAGGCCACCCGTGTCGAGCAGCGGACCGACTTCGACAAGCTGATCGTCGACGTCGAGACCAAGCCCGCCATGCGTCCGCGCGACGCCATGGCCTCGGCCGGCAAGACCCTGGTGGAGCTGTTCGGCCTCGCCCGCGAGCTGAACATCGACGCCGAGGGCATCGACATGGGCCCGTCCCCGACGGACGCCGCCCTGGCCGCCGACCTGGCGCTGCCGATCGAGGAGCTGGAGCTCACCGTTCGGTCGTACAACTGCCTCAAGCGCGAGGGCATCCACACCGTGGGTGAGCTCGTCGCCCGCTCCGAGGCCGACCTGCTCGACATCCGCAACTTCGGTGCGAAGTCGATCGACGAGGTCAAGGCGAAGCTGGCCGGCATGGGCCTGGCCCTCAAGGACAGCCCGCCCGGGTTCGACCCGACCGCCGCCGCCGACGCCTTCGGCGCCGACGACCTGGACGACGCGGGTTACGCGGAGACCGAGCAGTACTAAGAGATTTGGCCGCGGGGGCGGTTCCACGGAGCCGCCCCCGTCGTCATGGCAAGTCGTACCGGCAACAGTGCCGGTACGCCCGCTGCGGTACCTGGTACGGCCGTAGTCGGAGATCCAAGGAGTCACCATGCCGCGTCCCACCAAGGGTGCCCGCCTCGGCGGCGGCCCGCACCACGAGCCGCTGCTGCTCGCCGGTCTGTGCCGGGAGCTGTTCCAGTACGGCCGCATCACCACGACCGAGGCCAAGGCCCGTCGGATGCGCCCGCTGGCGGAGAAGCTGATCACCAAGGCGAAGAAGGGCGACATCCACAACCGTCGCCTGGTGCGCAAGACCATCACCGACATCTCGGTGCTGCACACCCTCTTCACCGAGATCGCGCCGCGCTACGAGAACCGCCCGGGTGGTTACACCCGTATCACCAAGATCGGTCCCCGTCGTGGCGACAACGCCCCGATGGCCGTGATCGAGCTGGTCGAGGCGCTGACCGTCGCGCAGACCGCCGTCGGCGAGGCCGAGGGCGCCACCAAGCGTGCCGTCAAGGAGGCCGACCAGGCCGCCGCCGTCGAGACCAAGGCCGACGAGGCCGAGGCCGCCGAGCAGGCCTGACACCTCCAGGTGTGATGCGGGCCCGCTCTCCCAGCGATGGGGGAGCGGGCCCGTTCCTTATTCGTAGGAGCAGGAGCAAGTGGTCAACGATTGCGCCGAGCAGCCACCGGTGAAGGACGGCCCGGCCGAGGGCCGCGTCCGGGTCCGGCTCGACCTCGCCTACCAGGGCGCCGAGTTCTCCGGCTGGGCCCGCCAGAAGGGCGGCCGCCGGACGGTCCAGGAGGAGATCGAGACCGCGCTGCAGGTCGTCACCCGCAGCCCGGAGCTGTTCCCGCTGACCGTGGCCGGCCGCACCGACGCCGGCGTCCACGCCCGCGGCCAGGTCGCCCACGTCGACCTGCCGGCCGAGCTGTGGGAGGCGCACCGGGAGAAGCTGCTGCGCCGGCTGGCCGGCCGGCTGCCCGGGGACGTCCGGATCTACCGGGTCGGCGAGGCGCCGGCCGGGTTCGACGCCCGCTTCTCGGCGATCTGGCGCCGCTACGCCTACCGGGTCGCCGACCACCCCGGCGGGGTCGACCCGCTGCTGCGCGGGCACGTGCTGTGGCACGACCGGCCGCTGGACGTGAACCGGATGAACGAGGCCGCGAAGCTGCTGCTCGGCGAGCACGACTTCGCCGCGTACTGCAAGAAGCGCGAGGGCGCCACCACCATCCGGACCCTGCTGGAGCTGCACTGGGACCGCGTCCCGGTGGACGGCTACGCCAGCCAGGAGGGCAGCCTCGCGGTCGCCACCGTGCGGGCCGACGCCTTCTGCCACAACATGGTCCGGGCGCTGGTCGGCGCGATGCTGCTGGTCGGCGACGGGCACCGGCCGGTGGAGTTCCCCGGCGAGGTGCTGGCCGGCGGGGTGCGCAACTCGGCCGTCAACGTGATCCGGCCGTACGGGCTCACGCTGGAGGAGGTCGGCTACCCGCCGGACGACCAGCTCGCCGAGCGGAACCGGCAGGCGCGGCGGATGCGCACGCTGCCCGGGCAGCCGGCCGTCGCGTAATCCGTTTTGGCCCGGGGCGTCCGCTTGGGACAATCGCTCCCATGGGACACGTCGAGATTTCGCACCTGGAGTACTACCTGCCGGACGGGCGGGTGCTGTTCGACGACGCGTCCTTCCGGGTCGGCGAGGGCGCCGCGGTCGCGCTGGTCGGCGCCAACGGCGCCGGCAAGACCACCCTGCTGCGCATGATCGCGGGGGACATCCAGCCGCACGGCGGCACGGTGACGATCAGCGGCGGGCTCGGCGTGATGCGCCAGTTCGTCGGCACCACCGGCCGCGAGGACCAGAGCGCCACCCCGGGGGCCCTGCCGGCCGACGCCTCGGTGCGCGACCTGCTGGTCTCGGTCGCCCCCGAGCGGATCGCCGTGGCCGCCCGCGCGGTGGACGCCGCCGAGCTGGCGATGATCGCCCAGGACGACGAGAAGACGCAGATGGCCTACGCCCAGGCGCTCTCCGACTGGGCGGACGTCGGCGGCTACGACTACGAGACCGACTGGGACGTCTGCACCATGGCGGCCCTCGGGATGCCCTTCGACAAGGCCCAGTGGCGCGGCCTGAACACCCTCTCCGGCGGCGAGCAGAAGCGGCTGGTGCTGGAGGCGCTGCTGCGCGGCCCCGAAGAGGTGCTGCTGCTCGACGAGCCGGACAACTACCTGGACGTACCGGCCAAGCGCTGGCTGGAGGAGGCCCTCAAGGCCACCTCGAAGACCGTCCTGTTCATCTCGCACGACCGTGAGCTGCTCTCCAGGTCCGCGGACAAGATCATCAGCGTCGAGTCCGGTGCCGCCGGAAGCAGCGTGTGGGTGCACGGCGGCGGCTTCGACAGCTTCCACGAGGCCCGCAAGGACCGCTTCGCGCGGTTCGAGGAACTGGGCCGCCGGTGGGACGAGGAGCACGCCAAGCTCAAGAAGCTGGTCGTCACCCTGCGCCAGGCCGCCTCCGTCAGCCACGCGCTCGCCACCCGCTACGCGGCCGCCCAGACCCGGCTGAAGAAGTTCGAGGAGGCCGGCCGCCCGGAGGAGCCCCCGCGCGAGCAGAGCATCACCATGCGGCTCAAGGGCGGGCGCACCGGCATGCGGTCCTTCACCCTGGAGCGGCTGGGGCTCACCGGCCTGATGCAGCCCTTCGACCTGGAGGTCTTCTACGGCGAGCGGGTCGCCGTGCTGGGCGCCAACGGGGCCGGCAAGTCGCACCTGCTGCGGCTGCTCGCGGGGGACACCACGGTCGAGCACACCGGCGACTGGAAGCTCGGCGCCCGGGTCGTCCCCGGCCACTTCCGGCAGACCCACGCCCATCCGGAGCTGTTCGGCCGCACCGTGCGCTCGATCATCGAGGAGGAGCACGCGCTCAGCCGCGGCGCCGCGATGGGCGCGCTGCGCCGGTACGAGCTGGACCGCCAGGAGGAGCAGAAGTTCGAGTCGCTGTCCGGCGGACAGCAGGCCCGGCTGATGATCCTCAAGCTCGAACTCTCCGGCGTGACGGCCCTGTTGCTCGACGAGCCGACCGACAACCTGGACCTGGAGAGCGCCGAGGCGCTGCAGACCGGGCTGGAGGCCTTCGAGGGCACGGTGCTGTGCGTCACCCACGACCGCTGGTTCGCCAAGACCTTCGACCGCTTCCTGGTGTTCGGCGCGGACGGGAAGGTCTTCGAGTCGTCCGAACCGGTCTGGGACGTCACCCGGGTGGAGCGCGAACGCTGAGTGACGGCGGGGTGGGCGGCCGGCGATTTTTGACCGCTCCCCGCCCGCCCGGTAACCTGGACGCTTGATGTGCGTATTGGCTCGCTCTATCTCACGTGAGAGGTCGGTACGCCGGAGACATCAGGTCGACGACCAGCGGTCACCCTTGAATTGCGTCCAAGGCTGATCAGGCTGCTCTTCCGTCCGGGTGCTCCTGTCAGGACTCACTCACTGAAAAGCGAAGGCTACGACCGTGCGTACGTACAGCCCCAAGCCCGGCGACGTCCAGCGTCAGTGGCACGTCATCGACGCGACCGACGTCGTGCTGGGCCGCCTGGCCTCCCAGGCCGCCAACCTCCTCCGGGGCAAGCACAAGGCGATCTACGCGCCGCACGTTGACACTGGTGACTTCGTCATCATCATCAACGCCGACAAGGTGCACCTGTCCGGTAACAAGAAGACCCAGAAGCTGGCCTACCGCCACTCGGGCTTCCCGGGCGGTCTGCGCTCGGTGCGCTACGACGACCTGCTGGCGAACAACCCGGAGAAGGCCGTCGAGAAGGCCATCAAGGGCATGATCCCCAAGAACAGCCTGGGCCGCCAGATGCTCTCCAAGCTGAAGGTCTACTCGGGCGACCAGCACCCCCACGCTGCCCAGCAGCCGGTGCCGTTCGAGATCACCCAGGTCGCGCAGTAATTCGGCCACCAAGCCCCCCAACACTGAAAAGAGCTGAGGAACATCGTGGCCGAGACCACTGAAACCCTTGAGGTCGACTTCGACGAGGCCGTTGAGGCCGTCGAGGGCGAGTACACCTCCGAGGAGAGCTACACCTCCGAGTCCCTGGCCGGCCGCTTCGGCGAGGCCACCCCGGGCGCCGGCCTCGGCCGTCGCAAGGAGGCGATCGCCCGCGTGCGCATCGTCCCCGGCACCGGCCAGTGGAAGATCAACGGTCGCACCCTCGAGGGTTACTTCCCGAACAAGGTGCACCAGCAGACCGTGAACGAGCCCTTCAAGCTCCTCGAGCTGGACGGCCGTTACGACGTCGTCGCCCGCATCAGCGGTGGCGGCGTCTCCGGCCAGGCCTACGCGCTGCGCCTCGGCGTCGCCCGTGCCCTGAACGAGGCCGACGTGGACAACAACCGCGCCGCCCTCAAGAAGGCCGGCTTCCTGATGCGTGACGCCCGTGCCGTCGAGCGCAAGAAGGCCGGTCTCAAGAAGGCCCGCAAGGCGCCGCAGTACAGCAAGCGCTAATCGCGTCCCCGGGGGTGCGTACCGCCCTGGCGGCGCACCCCCTGGTTGCGCAAACCGTCGCCCCGGAGTACCTCGTGTACTCCGGGGCGACGTGTTCCCCGGCTAACGTGCGGCGGCCGGGATCAACGGTGGGTTCCGAGCATGGTGATGGAGGACGGGACAGTGGGACGACTCTTCGGTACGGACGGCGTACGCGGTGTGGCCAACGAGGGCCTGACGGCGGAGCTGGCGCTCGGCCTGTCGGTCGCGGCCTCCCACGTGCTCGGCGAGGCCGGCGCGTTCGACGGGCACCGGCCGGTCGCGGTGGTCGGCCGTGACCCCCGTGCCTCGGGCGAGTTCCTGGAGGCCGCGGTCATCGCGGGCCTGGCCAGCTCCGGCGTCGACGTGCTCCGGGTCGGCGTCCTCCCCACCCCCGCCGTGGCGTACCTCACCGGCGCGCTCGGCGCCGACTTCGGCGTGATGCTGTCCGCCAGCCACAACGCCATGCCGGACAACGGCATCAAGTTCCTCGCCCGCGGCGGCCACAAGCTGGACGACCGGATCGAGGACGCGATCGAGGCCCACTACCGCAAGCACACCGTCGGCGGCGAGGACTGGAACCGCCCGACCGGTGCCGCCGTCGGCCGGGTCCGCGAGTACACCGAGGGCTTCGACAAGTACGTCGCCCACCTGATCGGTGTGCTGCCCAACCGCCTGGACGGCATCCGGGTCGTCATCGACGGCGCCCACGGCGCGGCCGCCTACGTCGCCCCCGAGGCCTTCGCCCGGGCCGGCGCCGAGGTCGTCCACACCCTGGGGGCCGAGCCCACCGGCCTCAACATCAACGACGGCGTCGGCTCCACCCACCTGGACCGGCTGCGCGTCGCGATGAAGGAGTACCGGGCCGACCTCGGCATCGCCCTGGACGGCGACGCGGACCGCTGCCTGGCCGCCGACGCCGAGGGCGACGAGGTGGACGGCGACCAGATCATCGCCATCCTCGCCGTCGCCATGAAGGAGGCCGGCACCCTGCGCCGCAACACCGCGGTCGCCACCGTGATGTCCAACCTCGGCTTCAAGCTGGCGATGGAGCGCGAGGGCATCGACCTGGTGGAGACCGCCGTCGGCGACCGCTACGTGCTGGAGGCGATGAAGGAGCACGGCTTCGCGCTGGGCGGCGAGCAGTCCGGCCACGTCATCCTGCTGGACCACGCCACCACCGGCGACGGCACCCTGACCGGCCTGATGCTGGGCGCCCGACTGGCCGCCACCAAGCAGCCGCTGGCCGACCTGGCCGCCGTGATGACCCGGCTGCCGCAGGTGCTGATCAACGTCAAGGGCGTCGACAAGGGCCGGGTGGGCACCAGCACCGAGCTGGCCGCCGCGGTCGCCGCCGCCGAGGCCGAGCTGGGCGCCACCGGCCGGGTGCTGCTGCGCCCCTCCGGCACCGAGCCGCTGGTCCGGGTCATGGTCGAGGCCGCCGACCCGGTGCAGGCCGAGGCCGTCGGGCAGCGCCTCGCCGAGGCGGTCCGCACCCACCTGGGCTGAGCCCGCCCCGGAGACCACGAAGGGCCCCCGCGCGGGGGCCCTTCGCCGTGTCCTGCGCCCGGTCAGAGCTTGCGCAGCAGCGCCCGGCGGACCTTGTGGTCGGCGCCCTTCTGCAGGACCAGGGTGGCCCGGCCGCGGGTCGGCAGCACGTTCTCCAGCAGATTCGGCTTGTTGATGGTGCGCCAGACCTGTCGGCCGTACTCCATCGCCTCCTCCTCCGGCACCTCGGTGAACCGGGTGAAGTAGGAGTTCGGGTCCTGGAAGGCCGTCTGCCGCAGCTTGCGGAAGCGGTCCAGGTACCAGTGCTCGATGTCGTCGGTGCGGGCGTCGACGTAGATCGAGAAGTCGAAGTAGTCCGCCACCGCGAGCCTGGTCCGGCCGTCGGTGCCCGGCAGGGCCGGCTGGAGCACGTTCAGGCCCTCGACGATCAGGATGTCCGGGCGCTCCACCGTCAGCCGCTGGTCCTGCACGATGTCGTACACCAGGTGCGAGTACACCGGCGCCGTCACCAGCTCCTTGCCCGCCTTCACGTCCGCGACGAAGCGCATCAGGGCCCGGCGGTCGTACGACTCCGGGAAGCCCTTGCGGGCCATCAGGCCGCGGCGGCGCAGCTCGGCGTTGGGCAGCAGGAAGCCGTCGGTGGTGACCAGCTCCACCCGCGGGTGCTCGGGCCAGCGGGCCAGCAGGGCCTGGAGCAGGCGGGCGGTGGTGGACTTGCCGACGGCCACCGAGCCGGCCACGCCGATGATGAACGGCGTACGGGTGCGCTCGGTGTCCGGGGTGTCCAGGAACGTGCCCAGCGCGCCGCGCAGTTCGTGCGTGGCGTGGATGTAGAGGTTCAGCAGCCGGGACAGCGGCAGGTAGACGTCACGCACCTCGTCGAGGTCGAGTGCCGTGCCGAGGCCGCGCAGCTGCTCCACCTCCTCGGCGGTCAGCGGAAGTGGCGTACGCTCGCGCAGTGCGCTCCACTCGGCCCGGCTGAGGTCCACGTAGGGGGACGGGGACGGGCCGGGCGTGGCGGCGCCCCGCGTACAGAGTTCGGTCAGCACATGCTCCATTGTGAGCCGTAGCGGTGTTCACCGTGGTTGTGGTGTCGGTCACGCAGGGTTGGGGCGAGCCGGGAAAGACGGGAAAACGGCCACAGAACCGCCCTTATGCTGGCACGCATGTGCGGAATTGTTGGATACGTGGGCGCGCAGTCCGCCCTCGACGTAGTAATCGCGGGCCTGCAGCGACTGGAGTACCGGGGCTATGACTCGGCCGGTGTCGCGGTGCAGGCGCAGGACTCCCAGGGGCAGTGGAGTCTGGTCACCGACAAGCGGGCCGGAAAGCTCGGCAACCTGGAGAAGTCGCTCGCCGAATCCCCCCTCCCCGGCGGCACCACCGGCATCGGCCACACCCGTTGGGCAACCCACGGCGGCCCGACGGACGCCAATGCCCACCCCCACCTGGACGACGACCGCCGGGTGGCCGTGGTCCACAACGGCATCATCGAGAACTTCGCCCAGCTGCGGGCCGAGATCGCCGAGCGCGGCCACACCCTCCGGTCCGAGACCGACACCGAGGTCGTCGCCCACCTGCTCGGTGAGGCCTACGACGGCGACCTGGCCGAGGCCATGCGCGTCGTCTGCCGCCGGCTGGACGGCGCCTTCACCCTCGTCGCCGTCCACGCCGACTCGCCCGACGTGGTGGTCGGCGCCCGCCGCAACTCCCCGCTCGTGGTGGGCCGCGGCGAGGGCGAGAACTTCCTCGCCTCCGACGTCGCCGCCTTCATCGCGCACACCCGCGAGGCGATCGAGCTGGGCCAGGACCAGGTCGTCGAGCTGCGCCGGGAGGGCGTGACCGTCACCGACTTCGACGGCAACCCGGCCGAGGTGCGCGAGTACCACGTCGACTGGGACGCCTCCGCCGCCGAGAAGGGCGGCTACGACTACTTCATGCTCAAGGAGATCGCCGAGCAGCCGAAGGCCGTCGCCGACACCCTCCTCGGCCGGATCGGCACCGACGGCCGGCTGACCCTCGACGAGCTGCGGATCTCCGACGCCGACCTGCGCTCGGTCGACAAGGTCGTCATCGTCGCCTGCGGCACGGCCTTCCACGCGGGCATGATCGCCAAGTACGCGATCGAGCACTGGACCCGCATCCCCTGCGAGGTCGAGGTCGCCTCGGAGTTCCGCTACCGCGACCCGATCATGGGCCCCGGCACGCTGGTCATCGCCATCTCGCAGTCCGGCGAGACCATGGACACCCTGATGGCCCTGCGGCACGCCCGTGAGCAGGGCGCCAAGGTGCTGGCGATCTGCAACACCAACGGCTCGACCATCCCGCGCGAGTCGGACGCGGTGCTGTACACCCACGCCGGACCGGAGGTCGCGGTCGCCTCCACCAAGGCGTTCCTGACCCAGCTGGTCGCCTGCTACCTGGTCGCCCTGTACCTGGGCCAGGTGCGCGGCACCAAGTGGGGCGACGAGATCTTCACCATCATCCGCGAGCTCGGCGACGCGCCGAAGCAGGTCGAGCAGGTGCTGGAGACCATGGAGCCGGTGCGCGAGCTGGCCCGCTCGCTGGCCGACGCCCGCTCGGTGCTGTTCCTCGGCCGTCACGTCGGCTTCCCGGTGGCCCTGGAGGGCGCGCTCAAGCTCAAGGAGCTCGCCTACATGCACGCCGAGGGCTTCGCGGCGGGCGAGCTCAAGCACGGTCCGATCGCGCTGATCGAGGAGGGGCTGCCGGTCGTGGTGGTCGTGCCCTCGCCGCGCGGGCGGTCGATCCTGCACGACAAGATCGTCTCCAACATCCAGGAGATCCGGGCCCGCGGCGCCCGCACGATCGTGATCGCCGAGGAGGGCGACGAGGCCGTCGTGCCGTACGCGGACCACCTGATCCGCATCCCGGCCACCCCGACCCTGCTCCAGCCGCTGGTCTCCACCGTCCCGCTCCAGGTCTTCGCCTGCGAGCTGGCCACGGCCAAGGGCCACGAGGTCGACCAGCCGCGCAACCTGGCGAAGTCGGTCACCGTCGAGTAGACGCCCGGCCGTTCGCGGCGCCCCTGCGGTGGCTGTGCCCTACCGCAGGGGCGCCGTGTCGAGCGTGAAGGAGAACGGGGCGGGCAGGTCGATCGACTTGCCGAACTCGACCTTGGTCCGGGTGATGTAGTCCCCGCCGTCGGGTTCGGTGAACAGCGTGACCGTGCCGTCGGTGCGGTCGACCAGCAGGTAGCAGGGGATTCCCGCAGCGGCGTAGCCCAGGCGTTTCGGTTCGCGGTCCTTGTACGGGTTGGTCGAGGTGATCTCGAAGACCAGCAGTACGCCCGCCGCCTGGGCCCAGGAGTCCGAGTGCTCGAAATGCCCGACCGGGCTCACCACGCCGTCGGGGATGAAACGGCCCTTGGGCGTGATCAGACCCTTGGTGCCTGACAGGTCGAACTCGGTCTCGGCCTTGCGCATGAACTGCCTGTTGATGAGCGAGAACGCGGTCTCGTGGGCCCCGTCCGGCGGCGGCGTCACGACGATCTCCCCTTCGATGAATTCGGCCTTGCTTCCCAGCGGCGTGTCCAGCTCCAAAAACGCCTGGAGGAGGCTGTCCTCGCCCAGCGGGTGCTCGATTGCCGGCATGGCGACCATGGCCCTTCTCCCTCCTGTGGGTCCGTGCCGAGCCACAAGGTAGGCGTACGGACCGACACCGGTGGGGGATCGAAGTGGGTGTCACCCGAAAGTGTGCCGCAGGCCCGGCTCCCGCGGGGCCGGGACGCGGGCTAGCGTCGGCGGTAGCCGACTGCCGAAGGAGTTCTCCCCATGCGTCATGCACACCCTGTGGAAACCGTCCGGGCCGCGGAGGCGGAGCTGATGGCGCGGTTGCCGGAGGGCACGCTGATGCAGCGGGCGGCGGCCGGGCTGGCGGCGACGTGTGCGCGGCTGCTGGTCGGGGGCCGGGGGCGGGTGTACGGCAGTCGGGTGACGGTGCTGGCGGGCAGTGGGGACAACGGGGGTGACGCGCTGTACGCCGGGGCGGCGCTGGCCCGGCGCGGGGCGCGGGTGACGGCGGTGCTGCTGGCGCCGGCGAAGGCGCACCCGGGCGGGCTGGCCGCGCTGCGGGCGGCCGGCGGGCGGGTGACGGCGGAGCAGGAGGTCGGCCTGGCCGACTTCTCGTGCGCGGACCTGGTGCTGGACGGGATCGTCGGCATCGGCGGCCGGGGCGGGCTGCGCCCCGAGGCCGTGCCGTACGCCCGGGCCGGGCGGCGCGGCACCGTGGTGGCGGTGGACCTGCCCAGCGGGGTCGAGGCGGACAGCGGCGAGGTGCCCGGGGAGGCGCTGCGCGCGGACGTCACGGTCTGCTTCGGTACCTACAAGCCCGGGCTGCTGATCGACCCCGGGGCCTCCTACGCGGGCACCGTGCAACTGGTGGACATCGGCCTGGAACCGCCGGAGCCGGAGGTGAGGGCCCTGCAGCACGCGGACGTGGCGGCGCTGCTGCCGCTGCCGGGCGCGGAGAGCGACAAGTACCGGCGCGGTGTGGTCGGGGTGGCGGCCGGCTCGGCGCGGTACCCGGGGGCGGCCCTGCTCGCGGTCGCCGGTGCGCTGCACGGCGGTGCGGGCGCCGTCCGGTACGTCGGCACGGCGGCCGAGGAGGTGGTGCGCCGCTTCCCGGAGACGCTGGTCACCGAGGGCGGCCCGGCCGGGGCCGGACGGGTGCAGGCCTGGGTGGTCGGGCCGGGCGGGGGCGAGGGGGCGCGGCAGGCGCTGGTCGAGGCGCTGGCGAGCGACGTCCCGGTGCTGGTGGACGCGGACGGGCTGACCGAGCTGGGCCGGCTCGGTCCGCGGGCGCTGGCCGGCCGCACCGCGCCCACCCTGCTGACCCCGCACACCGGCGAGGCCGCCCGGCTGCTGGCCGGCGCCGACGGCACCGCGCCGCCCGCCGCCGACGACTTGGCGGCCACCCGGCTGGCCACCGCCCGCCGACTGGCCGCCGCCTACCGGGCCACCGTGCTGCTCAAGGGCTCCACCACGGTGGTCGCCGACCCGGGCGGGGCCGTCCGGGTGAACCCCACCGGCACCTCCTGGCTGGCCACCGCGGGCAGCGGGGACGTCCTCGCCGGGCTGGCCGGTTCGCTGCTGGCCGCGGGCCTGCCGCCGCTGGACGCCGCCTCGGTGGCCGCCTACCTGCACGGCCTGGCGGGCCGGGAGGCGGCGGGCGAGCCCGGGGCGCCGGTGCCGGCGCTCGCGGTGGCCGGGGCGCTGCCCACGGTCTGGCGGGCCGTCCGGCGGCCGTAGCCGTAGCCGTAGCCGTAGCCGTAGCCGGGCCCGCCGCCCCGCCCGGGCCGGAACCGGGACGTCCGTTCACCGCGTCCTGAACTGGGCGGACGAGCCGTCCGCCGCAGGTCGGCGGGGTGCGGGGGGTCGCGGTGCCGACCGCCGCGCCGAAGGCCCGTTCGGCGAGGACTCCGGGACGTCTGGGAGACTGACCCTGATGACAACTGCGAACACGACCGGCACGGCCACCCTCACCGACGGCGTACGGGCCGAGGCGACCATCGATCTCGCCGCCCTGCGCGGCAACCTCGCCTCCCTGCGGGAACGCGTCGGGAGCACGGCGGTGATGCTCGCGGTCAAGGCGGACGCCTACGGCCACGGCGCGGTCGAGTGTGCCCGCGAAGCGGTCGCGAACGGGGTCGGCTGGCTCGGCTGTGCGACGCCGGACGAGGCGCTGGCGCTGCGGGCCGCGGGCATCCGCCCCGAGCAGGCCCGCATCCTGTGCTGGCTGTGGACGCCGGGCGGGCCGTGGCGCGAGGCGCTGCGTGCGGACCTGGACATCTCGGTCAGCGGCCGGTGGGCGCTGGAGGAGCTGCTGACGGCCGTTCGGCAGACCGGCGTTCCGGCGCGCGTCCACCTCAAGGCCGACACCGGCCTGGGCCGCAACGGCTGCCAGCCGCACGACTGGCCGCAGCTGGTCGCCGAGGCCCGGCGGGCCGAGGCGGAGGGGCTGCTGCGGGTCGTCGGCGTCTGGTCGCACTTCGCCGCCGCCGACGAGCCCGGCCACCCGTCGATCCAGGCCCAGTTGGACTCCTTCCGCGCCGCGCTGGCGCAGGCCGAGGCCGCCGGGCTGCGCCCCGAGGTCCGGCACCTGGCCAACTCCCCGGCCACCCTGCTGCTGCCCGAGTCGCACTTCGACCTGGTCCGCACCGGCCTGGCCGCGTACGGGCTGTCGCCGGTGCCCGAGGTGGGCTCGCCGGCCGACTTCGGGCTGCGCCCGGTGATGGCGCTGTCCGCCCGGCTGGCGCTGGTCAAGCACGTCCCCGGCGGGCACGGGGTCAGCTACGGCCACCACTACGTGACGCCCGGTCCGACCACGCTGGGCCTGGTGCCGGTCGGCTACGGCGACGGCGTCCCGCGGCACGGCAGCGGCACCGGCCCGGTGCAGATCGGCGGCAAGTGGCGCACGGTGGCCGGCCGGGTCGCGATGGACCAGTTCGTGGTGGACCTGGGCGGCGACACCCCCGAGACCGGCGACGAGGTGCTGGTGTTCGGCAACGGCGAACGCGGTGAACCGACCGCCGAGGACTGGGCCCGCGCCTGCGGCACCATCTCGTACGAGATCATCACCCGGATCGGCGCGCGGGTGCCCCGCCGCTACCTGGACGGCAGCCACGACGGCGGCCGTGACGGGGGCCGCGCGGCATGACCGACACGCCGGCCGACAGCAACCCGGTCGCGGCGGTGGCCAAGGCGGCCGGCGCGGCCACCGGGGTGAGCCGGGCCGGTGTGATCGGGATCTCGGTCGGCGTGTTGGCGGCCGGCGCGGCCGCGGGCGTCGCGATCGAGCGGCTGACGGTCGGCCGGGCGATGCGCCGCCGGGCCCGGGCCGAGCTGGAGGCGACCGCCCCGTACGGCTCGCTGCGCGGGCGCCCGCTGACGGTGGCCGCGCCGGACGGCACCGAGCTGTACGTCGAGCTGGACGGCACCGGCTGGGACGAGCCGGACGGCGACGCGGCGGAGCAGGCCGGAGGCGAGCGGGCGAACAGCAGCCTCCTTCCGCCGCCGCTGACCGTGGTGTTCAGCCACGGCTACTGCCTCAACCAGGACAGCTGGCACTTCCAGCGGGCGGCGCTGCGCGAGGGCCTGCGGCTGGTCTTCTGGGACCAGCGCAGCCACGGCCGCTCCGAGCGCTCCCGCTCCTACCTGGCGGGCGAGCCGGCCAGCATCGACCAGCTGGGCGGTGACCTCAAGGCGGTGATCGACGCCGTCGCGCCGACCGGTCCGCTGGTGCTGGTGGGCCATTCGATGGGCGGCATGACGGTGATGGCCCTGGCCGACCAGCACCCGGAGCTGTTCCGGACGAGGGTCGCCGGGGTCGCGCTGGTCGGCACCCTGGCGGGGGACTGGAACGAGGTGAGCCTCGGCCTGCCGAAGGCCGGGGCCAAGCTGTTCAAGAGGGTCGCGCCCGGGGTGGTGAAGCTGCTCGGCCGTCAGGTCGACCTGGTGGAGGCGAGCCGGCGGATCGGCTCGGACGTGGCCGCCGTGTTCTACCGGCGGTTCTCCTTCGGCGGCCGGGACGTCGATCCCGGCGTGGTGCGCTTCGCCGAACAACTGCTGGACGCCACCCCGATCGACGTGGTCGCCGAGTTCTACCCGGTGTTCGGCGCGCACGAGAAGTACGGGGCGCTGGCCGCCCTGCGCGGCCTGCCGGCTCTGGTGCTGGCCGGGACGAAGGACCTGCTGACGCCCTCGGCGCACAGCGAGGCGATGGCCGAGCGGCTGCCGGGGGCCGAACTCGTGCTGGCCGAGGGCGCCGGGCACCTGGTGCTGCTGGAGCGCCCGGAGCTGGTCGACCACGAGCTGGCGCGGCTGCTGCGCCGGGCCGCCGACTTCGCCGGTGCCGCGCCGCTGCCGCCGGCCGTCCTCGAACTCGCGGCCGAACCGCCCCGGGAGGACCGGGCTCCGGCGGGCGCGACCCCGGGCGCGACCCCGGACGCGGACCCGGATCCGGCCCCCGACCCCGCCTGAGACCGGCCCGGGCCCGCCCGGGCACCCGCGCGCCACGGCGGGGTGCGGTGATGTGGCACGGTAGCGGTGGCGGCCGGTGGTCGGTGCGCCGCTACGGACCGAAGGGCAAGACACGCGCATGGGCTCGCACGCCACTCTGACCGTCCCCACTCCGGAGCGGATGGGCCGTCTCGGCCGGGAGCTGGCCGCGCTGCTGCGGCCGGGGGACCTGGTGCTGCTCTCCGGTGAGCTGGGGGCGGGGAAGACGACGCTGACCCGGGGCCTGGGGGAGGGGCTGCAGGTCCGCGGGGCGGTGACCTCGCCGACCTTCGTGATCGCCCGGGTGCACCCCTCGCTGGTCGGCGGCCCGGCCCTGGTGCACGTGGACGCGTACCGCCTCGGCGGGGACCTCGACGAGATGGAGGACCTCGATCTGGACGTCTCGCTGCCGGAGTCGGTGGTCGTGGTCGAGTGGGGCGAGGGCAAGGTCGAGCGGCTGTCCGAGGAGCGCCTGGAGGTCCGGATCGAGCGGGCGATCGGTGACACCGCCGGGGAGGACCACGACCCGCGCCGGGTGCTGCTCACCGGCATCGGGGCGCGCTGGGCGGACGTCCCGCTGGCCGAGCTGGCCTAGGGCGCGACCAGGGCCGCGCACGGGGCGTGTGCTGCGGGCTTGCCGGGCCCCGGTCGATCGGGTTCCACCGTTTTGCCGACAGGCCGTCGGCAAGGTGTTGCGGGCGGGGCGCCGGGCGTGGTGGGATGGGTGCTGCGGTTAGGTCTGCCTAACTAGGGAGGCGCCATGTCGAGCACCACCCCCGCCCCGGAGCGCGCCGTGCGTGCCACCGGGGCCGGAGAGTCCGCCCACCGCGCTCCGGGCGCGCCGATGCGGGCCCTGCTGGCCGCCTGCGCGGCCGCCGAGGCGGTGTCCACCCCGCCCGAACCGAAGGCCCGGCAGGCCGAGGAGCCCGAGGCGGGGACGCCCCGGGCCGCGTAACGCGCCGGGCCTCAGGGGACCACGACCACCTTGGTGCCGTTCGGCGCGAAGTCCCAGAGCAGCTGTCCCTCGGAGCGGCCGCTGCGGATGCCGCCGGTCTTGGCCTTCGGGTCGGCGGTCGGCGTGCTGCCGTCCAGTGCCGCGCTGAATCCGAACACCACGCCGTTCTGCTGCGCGAAGCGCACCACGTGCTCGATCTGCTTGCCGTCCGTCCCGGTGGCGGTCTGGGTGCGGCTGTACACCGAGTAGCTGCCCGGGGTGGGCTCGACCGAGCCCGGAGTGACCGGGAAGGCGGCCGCGACCTGCGGGTTCTTCTTCGGGTCGACCAGCCAGACGAAGTGGCCGCCGGCCGAGTAGACGACCCGGGTGCCGCTGCCCGAGGTGGCCGGCAGCGGCGGGACGGTCGGGGTGGCGGAGGCGCTCGGCGTCGCAGAGGCGGCCGGGCCGGAGGACGTCGAGGCGACGGTCGGCTTGGCGCCGCCCGCGCGGTCCTGGGCGCCGTTGGCCTGGAAGGCCAGCAGGCTCACCACTGCCAGGGCCCCCAGGGTCAACCCCGTGACCACCACTCCAGGACCCATCTTCGCCACGTGCCCGCTCCCGCCGCCGTCCGCTGTACGTACCGCCCTTATCGTGCCAGGTCCCCGGGGCGGGTCGGCAGTGGCCAGTACGTGTGTTCCGGATGGGGACACCAGCTCGATCGTCCGGTCGGCCCAACGTCGGTCTAACCTTGACCCGTGCTGCTGCTCGCGTTCGACACCGCTACCCCCGCCGTCACCGCCGCCGTCCACGACGGCACGGCCGTCCTCGCCGAGACCCACCAGGTCGACGCCAGGCGCCACGGCGAACTGCTGCTGCCCGCGATCGACCAGGTCCTGCGGGCCGCCGGAGTGGACAAGAGTCGGCTCACCGGCATCGCGGTCGGCGTCGGCCCGGGCCCGTACACCGGCCTGCGGGTCGGCCTGGTGACCGCCGCCGCGCTCGGCCACGCGCTCGGCCTGCCGGTGCACGGCGTCTGCACCCTGGACGCGATCGCCTTCCAGGCCCGCGCCGAGGGCCTGACCGGACAGCCGTTCACGGTCGCCACCGACGCGCGCCGCAAGGAGGTCTACTGGGCCTCCTACGACGCCGACGGCAACCGCACCGAGGGCCCCGGCGTGGACCGCCCGGCCGAGCTGACGCCCGCCGCCCGCTCGGTGGGCGCCGGCGCGCTGCTCTACCCCGAGGCCTTCCCGGGCGCCGGCGGCCCCGAGCACGTCTCGGCCGGCGCCCTGGCCGGCTTCGCCGCCGCCGAGCTGGCCGCCGGGCGCGAGCTGCTGCCGAACGTGCCGCTGTACCTGCGCCGCCCGGACGCCCAGGTCCCGGCGGGCTACAAGAACGTTCTGGGGGGCAAGGCGGTGCTCCCGGCGTGAACCACGGCACCACCCTGCGCCCGATGCGCTGGTGGGACATCGAGCCGGTGCTGGACCTGGAGCTCAGGCTGTTCCCCGAGGACGCCTGGTCCTCCGGGATGTTCTGGTCCGAGCTCGCCGAGGCCCACCCCGGCGGCACCCGCCACTACTCGGTCGCCACCGCCGCGGACGGCACGATCGTCGGCTACGCCGGCCTGATGGCCGTCGCCGGTGACGGCGACGTCCAGACCATCGCCGTGGACGAGCGCCACCAGGGCGCCGGCCTCGGCACCGCCCTGCTCACCGACCTGATCCACGAGGCCGCCCGGCGCGGCTGCGCCGACCTGCTGCTGGAGGTGCGGGTGGACAACCAGCGCGCCCAGCGGCTGTACGAGCGCCACGGCTTCGAACCGGTGGGCATCCGGCGCGGCTACTACCAGCCCGCCAACGTCGACGCGCTGGTGATGCGCCTCGAACACCCCAGCACTGACCCGAAGGAACCGAAGGACACCCCCCATGGCTGACGAACCGCTCGTCCTCGGCATCGAGACCTCCTGCGACGAGACCGGCGTCGGCATCGTGCGCGGCACCACGCTGCTGGCCGACGCGGTCGCCTCCAGCGTCAACGACCACGCCCGCTTCGGCGGCGTCGTCCCGGAGATCGCCAGCCGCGCCCACCTGGAGGCGATGGTCCCGACCATCCAGCGCGCCCTGGACACCGCCGGCATCAAGGCCAGTGACCTGGACGGCATCGCCGTCACCGCCGGCCCCGGCCTGGCGGGCGCGCTGCTGGTCGGCGTCAGCGCGGCCAAGGCGTACGCCTGGGCGCTCGACAAGCCGCTGTACGGGGTCAACCACCTCGCCTCGCACATCTGCGTCGACCAGCTGGAGCACGGCCGGCTGCCCTCGCCGACGATGGCCCTGCTGGTCTCCGGCGGGCACTCCTCGCTGCTGCTCAGCGAGGACATCACCACCGACGTCCGCCCGCTCGGCGCGACCATCGACGACGCGGCCGGCGAGGCCTTCGACAAGGTCGCCCGGGTGCTCGGCCTGGGCTTCCCCGGCGGCCCGATCGTCGACCGGAAGGCCCGCGAGGGCGACCCGAAGGCGATCGCCTTCCCGCGCGGCCTGACGGGGAAGAACGACCCCGCGTACGACTTCTCCTTCTCCGGCCTGAAGACCGCCGTCGCCCGCTGGGTGGAGGCCAAGCGCCGGGCCGGCGAGGAGGTGCCGATCGCCGACGTCGCCGCCTCCTTCCAGGAGGCGGTCACCGACGTGCTCACCCGCAAGGCCGTCAAGGCCTGCAAGGACAGCGGCGTCGACCACCTGATGATCGGCGGCGGCGTCGCGGCCAACTCCCGGCTGCGCGAGATGGCCCAGCAGCGCTGCGACCGGGCCGGCATCCGGCTGCGGGTGCCCCGGCCGGGCCTGTGCACCGACAACGGCGCGATGGTGGCGGCGCTGGGCTCCGAGATGGTGTGGCGCGGCCGCACCCCCTCCGCCTTCGAGCTGTCCGCGGACTCCTCGCTGCCCGTCACCGACGTCCACGTCCCGGCCGGGGGAGCCGGGCACGGCGACGTCCACGGCCAGGCCTACCAGGCCCTCGGCGGCGGCGCCGCGTGACCGTCGCCGCGATGTGGGAGGCCCGCGCGGCGGACGGCTGCGGGGCCGAACTCGCCGCCTGGGCAAGGGAGTCCGCTCTTCCCGCGCTGCGCGGCGCGGCCGGGCTGGAGCGCCTCGAACTGCTCTCCGCCCCCGGTGAGCGGGTGCTGCTGATCACCTGGTGGAGCGGTGCGCCCGTGCCGGTCGCCGACCCGCCGGCCGAACTGCTGGGCCGCCCGGTGCACCGCTGGTCCTTCACCAGCGACCACGTCGAGTAGGGCCCGAACGGGAACCGCCGCGGCGGCGCTACCGTGCATAGCTGAGAGAACGCTGGACGGGACCGGGAGCGCGGTGCGGTGAACAGGGACGGGCGGAGCAGGACCAGGACGTACGTGGCGGGGGCGGTGGCCCTGCTGGCCTTCGCCACCGCGTGCGGCGACAACGGGGGCGGCGGCAGCGCCGCCCCGGCCGCGAGCACGGCCGGGACGGCGGAGCAGACCCGGCCGCCCGCCGGCGGCACCCCCAGCGCCGCGGCCACCACGCCCGGCGCGGCCCCGGCCCAGGGCGACGCCGCGGCCTGGGCGAAGTGGAACCTCAAGCCGCTCGCCCCGGCCCCCGCGCCGCCCGCCGACAAGCCCGTCAAGCTCGAACGCACCGGCACCGTACCGGTGTTCAGCGACGTGAAGACCACCGACAAGGTCGTCTTCATCACCATCGACGACGGCGCCGAGAAGGACCCGAAGTTCGTCGAGATGCTGACCGACCTCAAGGTGCCGATCTCGATGTTCCTGACCAAGGACATCGTCAAGAACGACTACGGCTACTTCAAGCCGCTCCAGGCGCTGGGCAACCACATCCAGAACCACACCGTCACCCACCCGGTGATGAGCAAGCTGTCGGCCGACAAGCAGAAGTCCGAGATCTGCGAGGACCAGGCCGCGCTCACCCAGCAGTACGGCACCGCCCCGCTGCTGTTCCGCCCGCCGTTCGGCGACGGCGCCAACACCCCGATGCTCAACACCTCGGTGCAGCAGTGCGGCCCGCGCGCGATCGTGCTGTGGCGCGAGTCGATGCAGATCCACGACATGCAGTACCAGGCGGGCGACAAGAAGTTGAAGTCCGGCGACATCATCCTGGCGCACTTCCGCGGCCCCAAGGAGCTCAAGGGCGCCACCATGACCCAGATGTTCGCGGACCTGCTGGCCCGGATCCAGGAGCAGGGCTTCTCGGTGGCCCGGCTGGAGGACTACATCCAGGCGCCGGCCTCCTAGGCCCTGTCCGCTCAGACCGGCCGGCCCAGCATCATCAGCGGCCCGTTGTCGGTGCGGCTGAGGATCACCGTGACGGAGTTCGGCCCGGAGGGCTTGAGCTGGCGGCGCAGTTCCTCCGGGGTGATCGCCATCCCGCGCTTCTTGATCACCACCGTGCCGACCGCGCGCTCGCGCAGCAGCGCCTTCAGCTTCTTGACGTTGTACGGGAGCACGTCGGTGAGTTCGAAGGCGTGCGCGTACGGGGTGGCGACCAGGCGGTCCGAGGTCACGTAGGCGATCTTCGGGTCGATCAGCCGGCCGTCGACCTGCCCGGCCACCTCGGCCACCAGGTGCGCCCGGATCACCGCGCCGTCCGGCTCGTACAGGTAGCGCCCGACCGGGCCGGCCGGCGGGTCGGGCAGGTCGCCGCCGGTCAGGCTGTCGCCGTGCGGCAGCAGGGTCGCGCGGTGCGGGCGGACCGCCCCGGTGCCGAACCAGAGCACCGCCTCCTTGACGTCCCCGTGGTCGGAGACCCACTCGGCCTCGGCGTCCGCCGGGACGGCCTCGTGCGGGATGCCCGGGGCGACCTTCAACGCGCCGATCGGGGTCCGCCGCCCGGCCTCGACCGCCCAGGACAGCGGCGGGGCGTACGCCTCCGGGTCGAACACCCGGCCGCGCGAGGTGCGCCGCGCCGGGTCGGTGAACACCGCGTCGTAGCCGGTGACGTCCACCTCGGCGACGTCCGCGCAGCGCACCTCCACCAGCTCCGACAGGCCCAGCGCGGCGGCGTTGGCGGCGGTGGCGGCGCAGGCCGCCGGGTCCTTGTCGACGGCCAGCACCCGGATCCCGGCCCGGGCCAGGGCCAGCACGTCCCCGCCGATGCCGCAGCAGAGGTCCGCCAGGCGCCGTACGCCCAGCTCGGCGAAGCGGCGGGCCCGCCACTCGGCCACGCTGCGCCGGGTGGACTGCTCGACCCCGTTGGGCGTGAAGTACATCAGGTCGGCGTCCGCCCCGAACTTCGCCCGCGCCCGCTGCCGCAGCCGCGCCTGGCCGAACGCCGCCGACACCAGCTCCGCCGGGTGCTCCCGCCGCAGCCGGGTGGCCAGCGCCAGCTCCTCCTCGGGGGTGAACTCGCGCAGCTCGGCGAGCAGGGCCTGACCCTCGGGGGTCAGCAGGGGCTGGAGGTTCTCGGTGTCCACCAGGTCATTCTGACCGGTCGGCCCGTCAGCAGGGCCGGCAGCGCCGGCGCGAAGGGCGTCGCCGGCGGGGCCCTGGGAGTGGATCCGGAGTGTGGCCGCTCGTCCGCGGGTCGAGCCCGCAGGGCGCGTCGTTGGCACTCTGGTTGACTGAGTGCTAACGGCAGCCTATGGTCGTCCTTGGCACTCCCCACTGGGGGAGTGCTAATGCGAAGACGTGTGCCTGACCCCCGCGACGGCAGGTACGCAGGTTCGCCCCTACCCGTTAGAAAACCCCGTAATCTCCGAAGGGGAGCTCGGACGTGACCACCAGCAGCAAGGTTGCCATCAAGCCGCTCGAGGACCGCATTGTGGTCCAGCCGCTCGACGCCGAGACCACCACGGCCTCCGGCCTGGTTATCCCGGACACCGCCAAGGAGAAGCCCCAGGAGGGCGTCGTCCTGGCTGTCGGCCCGGGCCGCTTCGAGGACGGCCAGCGTCTGCCGCTCGACGTCGCCGTGGGTGACATCGTCCTGTACTCGAAGTACGGCGGCACTGAGGTGAAGTACCAGGGCGAGGAGTACCTCGTCCTCTCCGCCCGCGACGTTCTCGCCATCATCGAGAAGTAAGTCGTTCCGACCCGCCCCGGATCCGTGTCCCTAGTGACAGGGGCCCGGGGCGTGGTTGTTGGTTCACGTAGTTCGGCGGCCGGCCGGCCGCAGCCCCGAGGGAATAGGGAACATGGCGAAGATCCTGCAGTTCGACGAGGACGCCCGCCGCTCGCTGGAGCGCGGTGTCAACAAGCTGGCCGACACCGTCAAGGTGACCATCGGCCCCAAGGGCCGCAACGTCGTCATCGACAAGAAGTTCGGCGCCCCGACCATCACCAACGACGGTGTCACCATCGCCCGTGAGGTCGAGCTGGACGACCCGTACGAGAACCTTGGCGCGCAGCTCGTCAAGGAGGTCGCCACCAAGACCAACGACGTCGCGGGTGACGGCACCACCACCGCCACCGTGCTGGCCCAGGCCCTGGTCAACGAGGGTCTGCGCAACGTCGCCGCCGGTGCCGGCCCGGCCGCCCTCAAGAAGGGCATCGACAAGGCCGTCGCCGCCGTCTCCGAGCACCTGCTGTCCATCGCCCGCGAGATCGAGGGCAAGGACGACGTCGCCGCCGTCGCGTCCCTCTCCGCGCAGGACACCCAGGTCGGCGAGCTGATCGCCGAGGCGATCGACAAGGTCGGCAAGGACGGTGTCATCACCGTCGAGGAGTCGAACACCTTCGGCGTGGAGCTGGACTTCACCGAGGGCATGCAGTTCGACAAGGGCTACCTGTCGCCGTACTTCGTCACCGACGCCGAGCGCCAGGAAGCGGTCCTCGAGGACCCGTACATCCTGATCAACCAGGGCAAGATCTCCTCCATCCAGGAGCTGCTGCCGCTGCTGGAGAAGATCCTGCAGAGCGGTGCCTCCAAGCCGCTGCTGATCATCGCCGAGGACGTCGACGGCGAGGCGCTGTCGACCCTGGTCGTGAACAAGATCCGCGGCACCTTCAACGCCGTCGCCGTCAAGGCCCCGGGCTTCGGCGACCGCCGCAAGGCGATCCTCGGCGACCTGGCCGTCCTCACCGGCGGCACGGTCATCTCCGAGGAGGTCGGCCTCAAGCTCGACCAGGCCGGTCTGGACGTGCTGGGCACCGCCCGCCGCGTGACCATCACCAAGGACGACACCACCGTCGTCGACGGTGCCGGTGACTCCGAGGCCGTGGCCGGCCGCGTCGCCCAGATCAAGGGCGAGATCGCCGCGACCGACTCCGACTGGGACCGCGAGAAGCTGCAGGAGCGCCTGGCCAAGCTGGCCGGCGGCGTCTGCGTCATCAAGGTCGGCGCCGCCACCGAGGTGGAGCTCAAGGAGCGCAAGCACCGCCTGGAGGACGCCATCTCGGCGACCCGCGCCGCGGTCGAGGAGGGCATCGTCGCCGGCGGTGGCGCCTCGCTGGTGCACGCCGCCAAGGTGCTGAACGACGGCCTGGGCCTGTCGGGTGACGAGGCCACCGGTGTCGCCGTGGTCCGCAAGGCGCTGCACGAGCCGCTGCGCTGGATCGCCCAGAACGCCGGCCTCGAGGGCTACGTCATCACCCACAAGGTCGCCGAGCTGGAGGCCGGTCACGGCTTCAACGCGGCCACCGGCGAGTACGGCGACCTGCTGAAGGCCGGCGTCATCGACCCGGTCAAGGTCACCCGCTCCGCGCTGGAGAACGCCGCCTCGATCGCCTCCCTGCTCCTCACCACCGAGACCCTCGTGGTGGAGAAGAAGGAGGAGGAGGCCGACGCCGGTCACTCGCACGGCGGCCACGGCCACTCGCACTGAGGCACCGACGCCTGACCGGAGGCCCGGTCCACTCCCTCGGGGAGTCGGACCGGGCCTCCGGCCGTTGTTCGGTGGGTGCGCTTGATGCTTCAACTATCAGTAGAATTTTGCAGAATGCAAAGATTGCCTTATAACTGAGGCATGATCGAGGCCCGCCACCTGCGCGTCCTGCGTGCCGTCGCCCGCACCGGCTCCTTCTCCGCCGCCGCCCGCGAGCTGGGGTGCACCCAGCCCGCCATCAGCCAGCAGATGAAGGCCCTGGAGAAGTCGGTGGACACCCCGCTGGTGGTCCGCTCGGGCCGCGGGATGCAGCTCAGCGAGGCCGGGCGGGTGCTGCTCAAGCATGCCACCGGGATCCTGGCCGGGCTCTCCGCCGCCGAGGAGGAGGTGGCCGCGATCGCCGGGCTGCGGGCCGGCCGGGTGCGGCTGGTCTCCTTCCCGACCGCGAGTTCCACCCTGGTGCCGCCCGCGGTCGCCCGCCTGCGGGACAGCCATCCGGGGGTGCGCGTGTCGCTGGTCGAGGCCGAGCCGCCGGAGTCGCTGGCGATGCTGCGCGGCGGCGAGTGCGAGATCGCGCTGGCCTTCCGCTACCCGCAGTCCGACGGTGCGGCCGCGGCGCCCGCCCCCGCGCACGGCACGCCGCGCGAGGCCCGGGCCGAGGCGAACCTGGAGGCCCAGCAGCTGTCGGCCGGCACCGACTGGTCCGACCTGGTGGTCACCCCGCTGCTGGACGACCCGCTGGTGGGCCTGCTGCCGGCCGCCCACCCGCTGGCCGGGCGGGGCGGTCCGGTGGAGCTGGCGGAGCTGGCGGGGGAGCAGTGGATCGCCGGCTGCCCGCAGTGCCGGGGGCACCTGGTGGAGCTGTGCGCGGGGGCGGGTTTCGAGCCCCGGATCGACTTCGCGACCGACGACTACCCGGCGGTGGTCGGCCTGGTGGCGGCCGGGCTCGGGGTGGCGGTGCTGCCCCGGCTGGCCCTCCAGTCGGTGCGTCCTGACGGCGTGTCGACGGTTCCGGTGCGGACGGCCTCGGGGGCGCCGGCGGTGCGCCAGGTGGTGGCGCTCACGCTGCCGGACCTGGCCGAGGTGCCGG
Source organism: Kitasatospora sp. NPDC059160 (assembly GCF_042755465.1). Taxonomy (NCBI): domain Bacteria; kingdom Bacillati; phylum Actinomycetota; class Actinomycetes; order Kitasatosporales; family Streptomycetaceae; genus Kitasatospora; species Kitasatospora sp. NPDC059160. The sequence continues at coordinate 43,797 of NZ_JBHZCN010000025.1, forward strand.
CCGTCGCGCTGATGCGGGAGCGGCTGGCGGGTGCGGCCGCCGATCGCTGACGATCGGTGACCGGGTTCCCCAGAGGGGGGCGGAGCGGCCTGATGCGCCGCGAAGGAACGTTTCTTCACGGCGCGCCGCGAGCGCGGGTCTAACGGTGCGCGACCGCCGGCGGGGTCAACGGGACCTCCACCAGGCGGTGCCGCGAGCGGCCCAGCATCTCCTCGCGCTCGTCCTCGGTCATCCCGCCCCAGACCCCGTACGGCTCGCGGACCGCCAGGGCGTGCGCCGCGCACTCGGCGATCACCGGGCAGCGCATGCAGACCTCCTTGGCGCTGGTCTCGCGCGAACTGCGGGCCGCTCCGCGCTCACCCTCCGGGTGGAAGAAGAGCGAGCTGTCCACGCCGCGGCAGGCCGCCGAGAGCTGCCAGTCCCAGAGGTCCGCGTTGGGACCGGGGAGGCGGGAGAAATCTGCCATGGCTCATTCCCTTCAGAGGCGGTCGGCGGCGGCCGGGCGGTTCGGCGGGCTGCTGCCGAACGGTGCCCGGCGGGGCGTCCCGCGCTGGTGTGGACACCTGGAAATATGACTTAAGGCAACTCCATGGACAAGTCACCCACACACTGGCACAACAGTCAATGACCATACGAAAGCTATAAAAACGGGCAAAGTGGGCAAGGGGTTCGGCGGGCGCGAGGTGTGGCAATCGGGTGGTCGACGGGCGCGCGACGACCCGTACCGGCGTGCGGGTCGTGCGCCCACCGCGCGCGAGCTGCGTAAAAGTGCGGCGTGTGCACCGCGATGCGGCTGATCGGTAATGGGTTGGCCACGTACAGTGGTGGAGATGGCCCGAAGGCCGTAACTCATTCGAGTGACGGTCGTTGGTAGTGCGGAGGCGGTTAGCGGGCGCCGGACGTCGGGAACGATCGCGGGCAAGTCGGGGCGATCAGGACGAAGTCCGTCGCCGATCGGCCGTGTCGGAGAGGTTCGTACCAGCCAGGAGGCTCAACGTGACGCGGATCAGCTGCGGAGGACGACGGTCATGACTTCCGTTCTCGTTTGCGACGATTCCCCGCTCGCCCGCGAGGCGCTTCGCCGCGCCGTCGCGACCGTACCCGGTGTGGACCGGGTCACCACCGCGACGAACGGGGAGGAGGTCCTCCGCCGCTGGGTGGCCGACCGCTCCGATCTCGTCCTGATGGACGTCCGGATGCCCGGCCTCGGCGGGGTCGAGACCGTCCGGCGGCTGCTGTCCGCCGATCCGGGCGCGCGGATCATCATGCTCACCGTCGCCGAGGACCTCGACGGGGTCGCGCTCGCGGTGGCCGCGGGTGCCCGCGGGTACCTGCACAAGGACGCCTCGCGCGCCGAGCTGCGGGCCACCGTCACCCAGGCCCTCGCCGACCCGACCTGGCGGCTCGCCCCGCGCCGGCTGCGCAGCCCCGACATGGGCGCGGCACCGACCTTGACGGCGCGTGAGATCCAGGTGCTGGAGGGCATGAGCCACGGGCGCAGCAACGCCGAGATCGGGCGCGAGCTGTTCCTGTCCGAGGACACCGTCAAGACCCACGCCCGACGGCTGTTCAAGAAGCTCGGCGCCTCCGACCGTGCGCACGCGGTGGCGCTGGGTTTCCGCTGGGGCCTGGTCCGCTGACCGTCGGCGGCGCCGCCGGCCGCGGCGCGCCGCCCTCGAATTCCGGAGCGGACGCCGCACGGGCGTGTGACGTTACGGTCCCGAGGTTGCACCATGGAGGAGTGGAGCACCTCGGGGACCAGCGGACAGGCACTGCGGCGAACCACGCAGCCGCAGGACACTCGGCGGACGGCGCGACGGACAGGACCACCCACGGCGGCGCGGCGGGAGGCGGCACGGTGCAGGAGGGGCCGGTGGTGCGCGGCACGCCGCACGGTGCCGCAGCGCATAACGTTCCGGTGCACAACTCCGGACGCGGTGCCGCGTTTTCCCGATCGACCAGGCACCATGGACCGATGCGCGACGATGTCGCCGGTGCGGCCGGCCAGGCGGACCCGGGTGAGGCCGAGCCCTCCGACCCGGGTCGTGACGCGTACGCGGAATCCGGCGACTCCGTGACCGGGGACGGTCCGGGCCGCCCGCCGGTGCTCGGCACGGGCGGCTCCCCCCTGGTGGGCGAACTGGTCGCGGCCGCCGTGCGCGGCGAGGGCCCGGCGATCGACGCGCTGCTCGCCTACGTCCACCCGCTGGCGCTGCGGTACTGCCGCGCCCGGCTGGTCCGGCTGCCCGGCGGGGCCCGGCACCACGTGGACGACGTGGCCCAGGAGGTCTGTGTCGCGGTGCTGTGCGCGCTGCCCCGGTACAAGGACCAGGGACGGCCGTTCGAGGCCTTCGTCTACGGCATCGCCGCGCACAAGATCGCCGATCTGCAGCGGGCCGCGATGCGCGGGCCCGGCTCCACCGTCGTGCCGCAGGACGACCTGCCGGAGGTGCCGGACGAGGCGCTCGGCCCGGAGGAGCAGGCGCTGCTGAGCAGCGACGCGGCCTGGGCCAAGGAGCTGCTCTCCAACCTGCCGGCCCGTCAGCGCGAGCTGGTGCTGCTGCGGGTGGCCGCCGGGCTGTCGGCGGAGGAGACCGGCGAGGTGCTCGGGATGTCGCCGGGGGCCGTCCGGGTCGCCCAGCACCGCGCGCTCAGCCGGCTGCGGGCGCTCGCGGAGGAGTCCTCCTGAGGCCGGGCGCCGCCTCCTCCTGACCGGAGGCGCAGGCCAGGGGGCCCGGCCGGGCGGAATGAGCCCGCGGGGGCGCTTGTTGTCAAGGGCACACGAGGGCACATTCGCGGTGCCAGTACCATGGGGTATCGGCGCCTGGGCAGGTTGCCAAAGTTTTGCGGGTGCACACGGGGTTCCGTTGGAGCTTCCTCCAAGCCACCCGGCTTTCGGCCGTCTGCGCGAGTGAGCGATCAACGCGCCCCCTCCCTCTGGGCGCGAGCGGATAAGGCCGGCCACGGAAGGTACCCCCAAATGTCTTACAACGCCGCAGGCGTACCCGAGAAGTTCGCCATGCTCGGGCTCACGTTCGATGACGTCCTGCTGCTGCCCGGGGCCTCCGCGGTGCTGCCGAACCAGGTCGACACCTCCTCGCGGGTCTCCCGGAACGTCCGCGTCAACATCCCGCTGCTGTCCGCGGCGATGGACAAGGTCACCGAGGCGCGGATGGCCATCGCCATGGCCCGCCAGGGCGGCGTCGGCGTGCTGCACCGCAACCTGTCGGTCGAGGACCAGGCCAACCAGGTCGACCTGGTGAAGCGCTCCGAGTCCGGCATGGTCACCGACCCGATCACGGTCGGCCCGGACACCAGGCTCGCCGAGGCCGACGCGCTGTGCGCCAAGTTCCGCATCTCCGGCGTCCCGATCGCCGACGAGTCCGGCAAGCTGCTCGGCATCGTCACCAACCGCGACATGGCCTTCGAGTCGGACCGCACCCGCCGGGTCCGCGAGATCATGACCCCGATGCCGCTGATCACCGGCAAGGTCGGCATCTCCGGCGAGGACGCGATGGCGCTGCTGCGCCGCCACAAGATCGAGAAGCTCCCGCTGGTCGACGACGAGGGCCGGATCAAGGGCCTGATCACGGTCAAGGACTTCGTCAAGGCCGAGCAGTACCCGAACGCCGCCAAGGACGCCGAGGGCCGTCTGCTGGTCGGCGCCGCCGTCGGCGCCAGCGCCGAGGCCTTCGACCGGGCCCAGGCCCTGGTCGAGGCGGGCGTGGACTTCCTGGTCGTCGACACCTCGCACGGCCACAGCCACAACGCGCTGGCCTGGATCGAGAAGATCAAGTCCGCCGTCAAGGTCGACGTGGTCGGCGGCAACGTCGCCACCCGCGACGGCGCCCAGGCGCTGATCGACGCCGGCGTGGACGGCGTCAAGGTCGGCGTCGGCCCCGGCTCCATCTGCACCACCCGCGTGGTCGCCGGCATCGGCGTCCCGCAGATCACCGCCATCTACGAGGCCGCGCTGGCCTGCCAGGCGGCCGGCGTGCCGGTCATCGGCGACGGCGGCCTGCAGTACTCGGGCGACATCGGCAAGGCGCTCGCCGCCGGTGCCGACACCGTGATGCTGGGCTCGCTGCTGGCCGGCTGCGAGGAGTCCCCGGGCGAGCTGCTGTTCATCAACGGCAAGCAGTTCAAGTCCTACCGCGGCATGGGCTCGCTGGGCGCCATGCAGTCCCGCGGCCAGGGCCGCTCCTACTCCAAGGACCGCTACTTCCAGGCCGAGGTCGCCTCGGACGACAAGCTCGTCCCCGAGGGCATCGAGGGCCAGGTCCAGTACCGCGGCCCGCTGTCGGCCGTGCTGCACCAGCTGGTCGGCGGCCTGCGCCAGACCATGGGCTACGTCGGTGCCGCCACCATCGCCGAGATGGAGAGCAAGGGCCGCTTCGTCCGGATCACCTCGGCGGGCCTCAAGGAGAGCCACCCGCACGACATCCAGATGACCGTCGAGGCGCCGAACTACTCGTCGCGCTGACCCGCTCGACCCCGGAAGGGCCCGCCACGGCGGGCCCTTCCGCGCGTCCGGGGACCGGGCCGTCGGGGCGCCACCAGCGCTGGTACGGGATACTGGGGGCGGCCGGGGTGACCCGGCGGGCATGAGCAACAAACCAGAAGGGCTCGAAGTGACTGAGATCGAGATCGGGCGAGGCAAGCGCGGCCGCCGGGCGTACGCCTTCGACGACATCGCCGTCGTCCCCAGCCGGCGTACGCGTGACCCGAAGGAGGTCTCGATCGCCTGGCAGATCGACGCCTACCGCTTCGAGCTGCCGTTCCTGGCCGCCCCCATGGACAGCGTGGTCTCGCCGCAGCAGGCCATCGCCATCGGTCGCCTCGGCGGCCTGGGCGTGCTGAACCTCGAAGGCCTCTGGACCCGCTACGAGGACCCGCAGCCGCTGCTGGACGAGATCGCCTCGATCACCGACGAGGCCACCGCGACCCGCCGCCTCCAGGAGATCTACTCCGCGCCGATCCGCGCCGAGCTGATCAAGCAGCGGATCCAGGAGGTCCGCGACTCCGGCGTCGTCACCGCCGCCGCGCTCTCCCCGCAGCGGACCGCCGAGTTCTCCAAGGCCGTCGTGGACGCCGGGGTCGACGTCTTCGTCATCCGCGGCACCACCGTCTCGGCCGAGCACGTCTCCAGCGCCGCCGAGCCGCTGAACCTCAAGCAGTTCATCTACGAGCTGGACGTTCCGGTGATCGTCGGCGGCTGCGCCACGTACACCGCCGCGCTGCACCTGATGCGGACCGGCGCGGCCGGCGTGCTGGTGGGCTTCGGCGGGGGCGCCGCGCACACCACCCGGAACGTGCTCGGGATCCAGGTGCCGATGGCGACCGCGGTGGCGGACGTCGCGGCCGCGCGTCGGGACTACATGGACGAGTCCGGCGGGCGCTACGTGCACGTGATCGCGGACGGCGGCGTCGGGTACAGCGGCGACATTCCGAAGGCGGTCGCCTGCGGTGCCGACGCGGTCATGATCGGGGCGGCGCTGGCGCGGGCGACGGACGCTCCGGGCAAGGGCTTCCACTGGGGGATGGAGGCGGTCCACGAGGAGCTGCCGCGCGGGAAGCGGGTCGACCTCGGGACGGTCGGCAGCACCGAGGAGATCCTGACCGGGCCCTCGCACACTCCGGACGGGACGATGAACCTGTTCGGGGCGCTGCGGCGGGCGATGGCCACCACGGGCTACACGGAGCTGAAGGAGTTCCAGCGGGTCGAGGTGACGGTCAACCCGGCGCTGGACCACCGCTGACGGTCCGGTCCCCGGCCGACGGCCCGTTCTCCCTCCGGGGGGAGCGGGCCGTCGGTGTTCCCGGGGGTGGGGATCAGGTGCCGTTGGCGGAGCGGCGGGTGAGGAGGAAGCCGCCGATCAGGGCGATGGCGTAGAAGGCCAGGTCGAGGGGGCGGAGGTCGCCGCGCCAGCCGGTGAGGGTCTGGGGGAGGAGCGGGTGGGGGGTGGGGGTGGTGGCGAGGAGCAGGCGCAGGTGCTGGGTGAGTTGGCCGAGCAGGAGGGCGCCGGCGGCGAGGAGGGCGCCCAGGGGCGGGAGCAGCGGGTTCCGGCCGCCCAGGCGGCCGAGGGGGAGGGCGACCAGGCCGGCCTGGGCGATGGTGAGCCAGCCGAGGCTGTCGGCGGCGCGCAGGGGCGCGCAGCCGTAGGCGAGGCCGCCGAGGAGCGTGGCGAGCAGGGCGAGGGCGAGGGCCAGGGCGGTGCGGCGGCGGGGGGCCCCGCGGCGGGGGGCGGGGGTGTCGGGGGTGTAGCCGGTGACCGGGACGCCGGGCATGCCGGGGGCGACGTAGCCCTCGGGGGTGTCCAGGACCGGGGCCACCGAGAAGTGCTGGGCGGTGCGCGGGCGTGGCGACGGGCCGTCAGCGCCCGGTGCGGGTGCGGTCATGGGCATCGAGTCCCCCCGGAAAAACGATGAGCTGCCGAACGGTAGCAGCGCTCCGGGCAGATCATGGCGAGTTTTCGATCACAGATCGGGCACGGAGCGTCGCACCCGTTCCGGTTCGTCCCGGCTTGGGACGGGGGGCGGGTGGCCGCCACCTTCCCGGACAGGGGATGATGGAGGCTTGGGCGTTCGGGCCCGGGCCGGGCCGACGCGCCGTCACCACGACCGCCAGCAGCACATGGGGGAACGTTCCGAATGACCCAGGCGCAGGGTTCCACCGGCCGCCTCCTGGCCGGCCGCTACCGGCTGAACGGCGTGCTCGGACGCGGTGGCATGGGCACTGTCTGGCGCGCCGAGGACGAGATGCTGGGCCGGACCGTCGCGGTCAAGGAACTGCGGATGAACGCCAGCGTCGAGGAGGAGGAGAAGCACCGGCTGATCGTCCGGACGCTGCGCGAGGCGAAGGCCACCGCGCGGATCCGGCACAACTCGGCGGTGACCGTCTTCGACGTCGTCGACGAGGACGACCGGCCGTGGATCGTGATGGAGCTGGTCGAGTCCCGCTCGTTGGCCGACGTCGTGCGGGAGGACGGGCCGCTGGCGCCCGCCCGGGCGGCGGAGATCGCGCTGGACGTGCTGGGCGTGCTGATCGCGGCGCACGCGCTGGGCATCCTGCACCGGGACGTCAAGCCGTCCAACGTGCTGATCGGCGAGGACGGCCGGGTCGTGCTCACCGACTTCGGGATCGCCAGTGTCGAGGGCGACGCCTCGGTGACGTCCACCGGGATGCTGGTCGGCGCGCCCTCGTACATATCCCCGGAGCGGGCGCGCGGGCAGAAGCCCGGTCCGCCGGCCGACCTGTGGTCGCTGGGCGGGACGCTGTACGCGATGGTCGAGGGGCGGCCGCCGTACGACCGGGGGTCGGCGCTGGCCACCCTGACCGCGGTGATGACCGAGGACCTGACCACGCCGGTGAACGCCGGGCCGCTGCTGCCGGTGATCGAGGGGCTGCTGGAGAAGGACCCCGCGAAGCGGCTGGACGCGACGCAGACCCGCTCCATGCTCAAGCGGGTGGTGGCGGAGGCGACCGCGCGGGCGGAGTCGACCACCGAGCACGCGGTGCCGGTCGCGGGCGGGGAGAAGGCGGAGCAGAAGGACGCCGCCGGGGAGGGCGCCGCGCCGGAGGCCCCGGCTCCGGAGGAGACGCCGAAGCGGACCGTGGGCGGGCTGCTGGGGACGGTCCGGGTGGGGAGCCGGGCCAAGGCCGTGGAGCCCGTGGCGGAGGCAGCCGGGCCGGCCGAGGCGGCCGATCCGGCCGCGTCGGCGCCGGCGACCGAGCCGATCCGGCCGGTGACCAGTGAGTGGACGATGGGCGCGACCCAGGCGGCCGGGGCCGATCCGCGCAAGGGGCGGCGGCGGCTGGCCATCGCGACCGTGGTGGTCGTGCTGCTGCTGATCGCCGGGATCGTCGCGGTGGTCCGGGCGGTCGGTAGCGGGGACACCGGGGCGAAGGGGGCCGGCACGCACAGTGCGGGCGCCACCTCGCCGGCCGCGACCACCGGGGAGGCCACGCCGAGCGCGGGGCCGGCGGCGACGGGCAGTGCGCCGGCTCCGGGCGGCACGCCCACCGAGGCGCCGTCCTCGGCCGCGGTGCCGCCGCCGGCCGCCACCACCCCGGCACAGCCGCAGCCGCAGCCGTCGGCGTCGTCCGCGTCGAGCGACCCGGCGCCGACCCCGCCCGGTGGGGCGGTGCCGGCCGGGTTCCACGCGTACCAGGACCCGAGCGGCTTCTCGGTCGTGCTGCCGGACTGGCTGCAGCCGGCCGGGTCGGAGGCCAACCGGCGGATCTTCAAGAACTCCGCCGACGGCAGCCAGCTGCGGATCGAGTGGACCACCACGCCCGGCGAGAGCGCCCTGGCCGACTGGCAGGAGTCCGAGCCGAACGTGCGCGGCCAGGTGACCAACTACCAGCGGGTGAACCTGGCGGCGATCACCTACCGGCAGTGGACCAACGCGGCGGACTGGGAGTGGACCAACGGCACGCCCAAGAGCCACTCGCTCAACCGCGGCTTCGTGACGGGCAGTCCGGCCAAGTACGGCTACTCGATCTACTGGATCGTCCCGGACGCGCAGTGGGCCGCGCAGGCCCCGGCCCGGGACGTCGTCTTCAACACCTTCCAGCCGGCGCCGTAGGTCCGGTTCAGCCGAGCAGGCGCTGCTTGGCGAGGGTGAACTCCTCGTCGGTGAGCGCGCCGGAGGCCCGGAGGGCGGCCAGGCGCTCCAGCTGGCCGATGAGCTGTTCGCCGGCCGGGGACCCGGGAGCGGGTGCCGGGGCGGGCGGGGAGGTACGGGCGAGGCGGGCGGCCTCGCGGACCTGCTCGGCGAAGACCTCGGCCTTCGCCACGTCCTCGAAGCGGTGGGAGCCGGTCAGCGCGACGACGGTCAGCACCTCGCCGTTGAGCTTGGTCCGGGCGACGGTGGCGTCGGTGACGGCGGCGAGCGGAACCGGTACCGGAGGTTTCCCGTCCTTCAGGAAGAGCAGCCGGTGGGTGGTGAGGACCAGCACCCCCTTGCGGAAGTGGTCGGGATGGCGCCCGGCCGTGGAGGCGACGGGCTTCTCGCCCCCGATGACGGACGCCTCGACGGTGCGGACCGCCTCGGCCCGGTTGGCTTGGTTGCTGTTGCCCGCCATCTTGAAGGCGGTGTCGATCAGATCGGTCCAGTCCATGGGGCCGAGCGTAAAGGAGCCGATCAGTAGGCTGCTCGGTGAGCGAGAGGAACTGGCATGCGAGGCGGCCCGGGCCAGTTGTTGGCGGGGCGGTACCGGCTGACGGACCGTCCCGAACTGCTGCGCGCCTGCGCGGTGGACGAGCGGACCGGTGAAACGGTCCTGCTGCGCGCTGTGGAGCTGCCCGCGCTGCTGACGGCGGGCCAGGACCCGGACGAGCCGAACTCCGGGCACGGGGACCGCCTGGTGCGGCGGGTGGCGGCGGTCGGCGCGGCCGCCCCGTCGTGGCACCCGCGGCTGCTGCGCGGGGTCGGCGCCTTCGTCGAGGGCGAGCTGCTGTGGACGGTCGAGGAGCGCCCGGCCGGCCGGACGCTGGCCGAACTGCTCACCGCCGGACCGCTCCCGCCCTACCGGGCGGCCGAGTTGGCCGCCGACCTGGCCGGCGCGCTGCGGGCGCTGCACGAGGCCGGGCTCGCCCACGGCAATGTGACCGCCGAGTCGGTGCTGGTCTGCGAGGACGGCGCGGCGATGCTCGGCGGCCTGCTGGACGGGGTGGCGCAGGAGGCGCTGGCCGAGGACCTCGGCGGGCCCGGCGGGCGCCGCCGCTACGAGGTCCGGGCCACCCTGGCCGGTCCGGTGGCCGAGCGCTGGCCGCTGGACGGCGGCCCGGCCGGGGACTGCTGGGCGCTCGGGGTGCTGCTGCAGCGGATGGTCACCGGGCGCTCGCCGTTCCCGGAGCTCGGCGTGCCCGAGCTGGTGACGGCCGTGCGGGACGGGCGGCGCGAACCCTCCGTGGTCTGCGGGCCGGTGGCGCCGGCGGTCGAGCGGCTGGTGCAGCCCGACCCCACGCTGCGGCCCACCGCCGCGGAGCTGCGGGAGGAGCTGGCGGCGCTGCTGGTGGGTGCGCCGGAGCCGGCCGACGGGGAGCGGGCGGCCCGGGAGGTCGAACTGAAGCCCGACGCGCCGCTGGTGCCGCTGCGTCGGCGGCGCGCCCGGCCGGCGGCGGCGCCGGAGACCGGGGCGGGGAGTGCGAGGAGCCCCCGGATACGCCCGGCGCTGCTGGGTCCGCTGCTGGTCGGAGGAGTGTTCCTGCTGCTGGTGCTGGCCGTGGTCGCCGTGGTCCTGTTCGCAGGCTGACGGCCCCGGTTCGCGCCGGTCCGCCGGTCCGGCGGGTGGGCGAGATTACCGGGCTCGGCACGGTGCGCCTAATGTGTCCGTGGGATTTGTTCGAACAGCGGTCTGCGGCGGTCGTTCGGCCGTCGTGGCGCGGGTGGAAGCGGAGAGGGGGAGCGGTCGCCGATGGGCGTGCAGGACCGGCCGGAAGCGGCCGAGGCGGAGCGGTTGCTGGCCGGGCGGTACGAGCTCGGTGAGCGGCTCGGCCGGGGCGGGATGGGGACGGTCTGGCGGGCCTGGGACCGGATGCTGGACCGCGAGGTCGCGGTCAAGGAGCTGACCGTCAACCACCTTCCCGAGGAGGACCTGCAGATCCTGCACACCCGGATGAAGCGCGAGGCCAGCGCCGCCGCCCGGATCAAGCACCCCGGTGTGATCACCGTGCACGACGTGCTGGAGCAGGACGGCCGGCCGTGGATCGTGATGGAGCTGGTCGACGGCCGCTCGCTGGCCGACGTGATCAGCCAGGACGGCACCCTGCCGCCGCGGGCCGCCGCCGAGGTCGGCAGCCAGGTGCTCGCCGCGCTGCACCGCGGCCACCAGCTGGGCGTGCTGCACCGGGACGTCAAGCCGGCCAACGTGCTGCTGGAGCGCGGCACCGGGCGGGTCGTGCTGCTGGACTTCGGCATCGCCAAGTACGAGGGCTCGACCGAGCTGACCCGGCCCGGTGACCTGGTCGGTTCGCCGGACTACCTGGCCCCGGAGCGCGCCCAGGGCGAGCGGCCCGGGCCGGCCTCCGACCTGTGGGGCCTCGGGGCGACGCTGTACGCGGCGGTCGAGGGCCAGTCGCCGTTCCGCCGGGACTCGCCGATCACCACGCTGGCCGCGGTGGTCGACGAGCCGCTGCCGGAGTCGCGCCGGGCCGGTCCGCTCGGCCCGGTGCTGGCCGCGCTGATGGCCAAGGACCCGGCCGACCGGCCGAACGCGGACGAGGCGGCCCGGATGCTGGCCGAGGTCCAGGCCGGGCACACCATGGGGCTCAAGACGGTCGGGTCGACGGTCGGCCCGGTGCGGACGCCCACCCAGTCGGTGCCGGTGGTGGACCGCCCGGCCGGGCCGGAGGGGACGGTGGCCTCGGCGCCGGAGGGCTCGGACGCCCCGGCCGCTTCGGAGGCGCCGACGGACCCGCGACCGGCCGGGACCGCGGTGGCGGCCACCGTACCCCCGGTCGGGCCCGAAGCCCCCGGGGGAGCGCACACCGCCGTCGGCGCGCCGGTCGCGCACCCCAGTGCGCCCGTGCGCGGTCCGGCCAAGCGCCGCAACTGGATGAAGCTGGTCGCCGTCGCGGTGGCGGTCGGCCTGCTGGCGGCCGCGGCGACCTTCCTCGCGACCCGGCACGTGGTCGGCTCCTCGACCGCCGACCCCACCCCGACCACCCAGCCCGACACCGCCGGGCCCACCGAACCGGACCAGACCGGCACCCCCGCCCCGGGGGCGCCCGCACCGGCCGGCTACCGCTGGGTCGACGACCAGGCCGGCTTCCGCTTCCCGCTGCCGACCGGCGGTCCGGCCTGGCAGCGCAGCCTCGGCACCGACGCCAACCAGATCTTCTACAGCCCCGACAACCGGGTGCACTACCTGCAGTTCGCGGTCACCGTCGGCCAGTCCGTCAAGCCGCTGGACCACATGCGGCAGATGGAGGGCAGCGTCTCCAAGTCGCTCAAGGACTACAAGCAGCTCCGGATGGCGAGCTCCGTGGTCAACGGCCACGAGGCGGCCACCTGGGAGTTCAGCTACGCGGCCAAGGAGGGCGGGCGCCGGCGGGCGATCGAGACCGAGTTCATCGACGAGGACGGCACCGCCTACGCGGTCTACGCGTCCAGCCCGGACAAGGACGGCGAGTGGCAGCAGGCCGAGCAGCGCTTCACCACGGTGCTCAACCACTTCACGCCGACCCGCTGAGCCCGACCGGCTGAGCCCGACCCGCTGAGCCCGACCCGCTGAGCCCGACCCGCTGGGCCCGGGAGGGGGGAGCGGGCCGTACGGGCGGAGCGCCCCGCTTTCGCCCGACTGCGGCAGATTCTTGTTACCGACGGGTACCGCACCGGGGCCCGAAGGCCTAGGCTGCGCCGTATGTCGGACCTCACAGCAGATGCAGTGGCCACCGAACACTCCGGCGCCGCCCCGGCGGACGGCAACCCGGCCGCCCCCGGCGGGGGCCGGACCGTCGCGACGGCCGTGCCCCGGTCCCTGGTCGAGCGGCTGGCCGGCGGGGTCACCGCGACCGGCGAGCCCAGTCTGGTGGAGACCGTCGCCCCGCTGACCGGTGAGCGGCTGGCCGGTCTGCCGCAGTCCACCCCGGCCGACGTCGAGGTCGCCTTCCAGCTGGCCCGCCGCGCCCAGGCGGCCTGGGCCGCACTGCCGGTGCGCCGCCGGGCCGCCGTCCTGCTGCGCTTCCACGACCTGCTGCTCAAGCGGCAGGACGAGGTGCTGGACCTGGTGCAGGCGGAGACCGGCAAGGCCCGGCTGCACGCCTTCGAGGAGGTGCTGGCCGTCGCCATGGCCGCCCGGCACTACGGGCGCGCCGCGCAGGGCTACCTCAAGGACCGGCGCCGCGGCGGTGCGCTGCCGGTGCTCACCCACACCGTGGAGGCCCGCCGCCCCAAGGGCGTGATCGGCCACATCTCGCCGTGGAACTACCCGCTGGAGCTGTGCGTCGGCGACCTGCTGCCCGCCTTCGTGGCCGGCAACGCCGTCGTCAACAAGCCCGACACCCAGACCGCGCTGACCGGCCTGTGGGCCCGCGAACTGCTGATCGAGGCGGGGCTGCCGGCCGACCTGTGGCAGGTGGTGATCGGCGACGGCCCGGTGATCGGCCCCGCCGTGGTGGAGCACGCCGACTACGTCTCCTTCACCGGCTCCACCCGCACCGGCCGCGAGGTCGCCCAGCGCGCCGCCGCCCGGCTGGTCGGCGCCTCGCTCGAACTCGGCGGCAAGAACGCCATGCTGGTGCTCTCCGACGCCGACCTGGAGGCCGCCGCCGCGGGCGCCGTCCGGGCCTGCTTCTCCTCGGCCGGGCAGCTGTGCATCTCGATCGAGCGGCTGCTGGTGCACCGCTCGGTGGCCGACCGCTTCCTGGAGCTGTTCGTCGCCCGCACCAAGGCGCTGCGGCTGGGCGGCGGTCTGGCGTACGGCGCCGACATGGGCTCGCTGGTCTCCGCCCGGCAGCTGGACACCACCACCCGGCACGTGGACGAGGCGGTCAAGGCCGGTGCCGTGGTGCTCGCCGGCGGGCGGGCCCGGCCCGACCTCGGCCCGTACTTCTACGAACCCACCGTCCTGGACGGGGTGACCCCGGAGATGGCGGTGTGCGGCGAGGAGACCTTCGGCCCGGTCGTCTCGGTCTACCGCTTCGACACCGAGGAGGAGGCGGTGGCCGCCGCCAACTCCACGCCGTACGGCCTGAACTCCAGCGTCTGGACCAGGGACCTGCGGCGCGGCCGGGCGGTCGCGGCCCGGCTGCGCACCGGGACGGTCAACGTCAACGAGGCCTACGCGGCCGCCTACGGCTCGGTCGCCGCGCCGATGGGCGGCATGGGCGACTCCGGTCTGGGCCGGCGGCACGGCGCCGACGGCATCCTGCGGTTCACCGAGGCGCAGACCGTCTCGACCCAGCGGCTGATGCCGATCGCGCCCTCGTTCGGCCTGGACGACAAGCAGTTCGCCGCCGTGATGACCGGCGGGCTGCGGGCGCTCAAGGCGCTGCGGTTCAAGTAGCGGTGCCCCCGGCCGGGGTTCCCCCGACCGGTCCGACCCCCTTTTTCGACCCCGAGGAGCAGAGGCAGATGGTGGAGTCCGGCGGTGCGGCGGAGTTCGACTACGACGTGGTCGTGGTCGGCTCCGGCTTCGGCGGTTCGGTCGCGGCGCTGCGGCTGACCGAGAAGGGCTACCGGGTCGCCGTCCTGGAGGCCGGGCGGCGCTTCGAGCGGGACGAACTGCCCCGCAACTCCTGGGACCTGCCGAACTACCTGTGGGCGCCGCAGCTCGGGCTGTACGGCATCCAGCGGATCCACCTGCTGGCCAACGTGCTGATCCTGGCCGGCGCCGGGGTCGGCGGCGGTTCGCTGAACTACGCCAACACCCTGTACGTGCCGCCGAAGGCCTTCTTCGAGGATCGCCAGTGGCGCCACATCACCGACTGGCAGCAGGAGTTGGCGCCGTTCTACGACCAGGCGCAGCGGATGCTCGGGGTCCGGCTGAACCCGACCGTCACGCCGTCCGACGTCCACCTCAAGGCGGCGGCCGAGCAGATGGGCGTCGGGGACACCTTCCACATGGCGCCGGTCGGGGTCTTCTTCGGGGACGGCAAGGACACCGACGGCACCGCCAAGGGCGCGCCCGGCGAGGAGGTCGCCGACCCGTACTTCGGCGGGGCCGGCCCGGCCCGCAAGGCCTGCGTGGAGTGCGGCGAGTGCATGACCGGCTGCCGGCACGGCGCCAAGAACATGCTCACCGAGAACTACCTGTACCTGGCCGAGCAGGGTGGCGCGGAGATCCACCCGCTCACCACCGTGGCCCGGATCCGGGAGTCCGGGGGCGGCTTCGCGGTGGACGTGCGGCGCACCGACTCCCGGTCGAGGACCGACCGGGTCAAGGCGGGCGCGCGGACCCTCACCGCGGCCCGGGTGGTGGTCGCGGCCGGTACCTACGGCACCCAGTCGCTGCTGCACCGGATGCGCGACGCCGGCCACCTGCCCCGGATCTCCGCCCGGCTCGGCGAGCTGACCCGCACCAACTCCGAGGCGCTGGTGGGCGCGCAGACCACCGACCGGCGCTACGGCGCCAAGGCGGACTTCACCAAGGGGGTGGCGATCACCTCCTCGATCCACCCGGACGCCAACACCCACATCGAGCCGGTCCGCTACGGCAAGGGCTCCAACGCGATGGGCGCGCTGTCGATCGCCCAGGTCAAGGGCGGTGGGAAGGGCCCGCGCTGGCTGCGCTACCTGGGCAACTCGGCGCTCCACCCGGTGACCTTCGCCCGGTCGATGAACCAGCGCGGCTGGTCCGAGAAGACGATCATCGGCCTGGTGATGCAGTCGCTCGACAACTCGATCACCGTCTCGCTCAAGAAGGGCCCGCTCGGCAAGCCCCGGCTCACCTCCAGCCAGGGCCACGGCACCCCCAACCCGACCTGGATCCCGGCCGCCGAGAAGGGCGCCCAGGCGCTGGCCGACGAGATCAACGGCTTCGCGGGCAGCACCGTCGGCGAGATCTTCGACATCCCGATGACCGCCCACTTCCTCGGCGGCTGCCCGATCGGCGACGCCCCCGAGACCGGCGTGGTCGACCCGTACCACCGGCTGTACGGGTACCCGGGGATCAGCGTGGTGGACGGCTCGGCGGTCTCCGCCAACCTCGGCGTCAACCCCTCGCTCACCATCACCGCGCAGGCCGAGCGCGCGATGTCGATGTGGCCCAACAAGGGCGAGGCCGACCGGCGCCCGGAGCAGGGCGGGTCCTACCACCGGGTCGCGCCGGTCGCACCGGTGCGGCCGGCCGTGCCGGAGGGCGCGTTCGGCGCGCTGCGACTGCCGCTGCTGCCCGTCCCGGAGGTCCCGAAGAAGCAGGGCTGAACCCGCCCGGGGGGGCCAACCCACCTGTGCCGCTTCCCGGTTGACAGTCGTTCGGGTCCGATGGGATAAACGGGCTCCCTGGGGGACCAGGAACTCGTCGAGCGGGGGGACTGCGGCCATGGCCAACTGCGCATCGTGCGGCGCGACTCGGGTGGTGGGGGCGCCCGCCTGCGGCTCCTGCGGTCGGCCGTGGGCGCCGCCGCCCCCGCCGTCTGCCGCGCCGCTGGTGCCGCTCGGACCGCCGGTACCGCCTGCCGCGCCGCCGGTGCCGCCGGCCGGGTACCCCCCGCCGCCGGGCGCCGGGTACCCGCCGGGCGCCGGGTACCCGCCGGTCGGCGGCCCGCCCGCGCTGGGCAGCTGGGGCGCCGGCCGGCCGTACCAGCCGTCCTCGCCCGGCCGGCGGCTGCTGGCCGGCCCGGACTGGCGCCCCGCCCTGCGGGCCGCCGTCGCCCCGACCCTGGTGCTGCTGCTGGCCGCGCTGGTCGCGGCGATCCCGAGCGACTACACCTACGACCGGACCTTCCCGACGCCCGACTTCGGCGACCGCCTCCTCGCCACCCTGGCGATGGCGCTGAACGCGCTCGGGGCGCCGTTCCGGCTCGGCCTCCGGAGCCCGGTCGGCCGGGGCCGCTCGGAGGGCCTGGACGTCACCTTCTGGGTGGTGCCGATGACCGTCACCGTCCTGTGGGGCCTGGCCCTCTGGCTCGGCCTGCGGGCCGGGCGGCGCCGGCGCAAGGCGGACGGCACCCAGCTGACCCGCGGCCAGGCCGGCGGCGAGGCGCTGCGCACGGCGGTGGTGCTCGGCCTGGTGACCGCGGTGCTCGGCCTGGTCGGCAGCACCAGCTGGCAGCCCGCGACGGCCGCACGGAACCCGGACTACTACGGCACCGCGCTGAGCCTGGGGAAGCCGACGTACAGCACCGGCTCCGGCTGGCTCTGGGCGGTCGGCTGGACCGTCCTGCTCGGCGGGCTGCTGGCCTTCGCCGTCTACGGCACCGACGCGCTGCGCTGGGCCGCCTGGCGCAACCGCTCGGTGCGCGGCTGGGCGGTCGCGGCGCTGACGGCCGGCCAGGCGCTGGCGCTGACCCTGGGCCTGGCCTCGGTGACGGCCTTCGTGCTGGTCGCGGCCAACAGCGACCGGGGCTGGCAGACGGCGGTCTCGCTGGCCTTCCTGCCCAACCTCGGCCTGGGGCTGCTCGGCCTGGGCTCGGGCGCGACCCTCCGGGCGGGCACCAGCCTGGGCGGGGACGCCCCGGGCTGGGGCGATCCCGGCGGCCGCCGGACGGAGTTCTCCTTCTTCGACCTGCACGACCAGAGCGCCGACTGGCGCTGGGCCGCCCTGCTGGCGCTCGCCGGGGCGGTGCTGCTCGGCTGGACGGCCCACCGGCGGCGGCTGGACGCGGCCGACCGGGTCCGGCTGGCGGTGGTGTACGCCGTGCTGCTGACCGGGCTGACGGCGGCGTCCGGCGGGCTGACCAGCTCGGCGATGTCCTTCCTGGCACCGGACTCCAGCGGCTGGGGCGGCTCGAACCGCTCGGTCACCACCCAGGACACCTCGGTCGGCCTGGTGTTCCTCGGCGTGCTGGTGGCCAGCGCGGTCTGGGCGGCGGTGGGTGCGCTGCTGGTGCCCGCGCTGCTGGCGGCGCTCGGCGGTCGCGACGCGGCGCTGTACGGCTCGGCGCCGTACGGCTCGGCGGCGTACGGGACGCACGGGACGGTGCCGCCGGAGGCGCCGCACCCGGCGGGGCCGCCCTACGGAGCGGTGCCGGCCCAGGCGCCGCCGCCCGGGCCGGTGGCGGACGCGCCGGTGGCGGAGGCGTCGGCGGTGGCCGGGGTCAGCGAGGTGATCGGCTCGCACGAGGTGCCGCCGGCCCCGGCCCCCGCCGAGGCGCGGCCGGGCGAGGAGCCGGTGGACCCGACGGTCTGGCGCGACCACCCTTAGGGCCGGCGCGCGGCGGGGAAGCGCGCGGCGGAGAAGCGTGCCGCGGAAAGGGCAAAGGGCCCCGCGGGGGAACGGGGCCCTTTGTCGCTCAGCACGCGGCGTCAGGGCTGCGCCGGTGCTGGGGGGTGACGGCGCCGGGGGAGGAGCGCCGTCGGGTCGGTCGGCTCGTGGTGCGCCCGTGCGGCGCCGGCGTGGGTGGCCGGTGGCGCGGGACGCGCGGCTCCGTGCGGCGTGGTCGGCGGGCAGGTCTGCGCCGGTCCCTTGCTCACGGAGCGTGAGGTGACGACCGCTGTCGTCGTTCCGGACGGCGACTGCGGAGGCCATGGTCCGGGGCCCCACGGGAGGCCTGCCGGCCGCCGGGAGAACCGGTCACACCGAGCATCGTGGTGGACGGAGGGGCCGTTCTGCAACCGATTCGGCACAGTTCGGCACAGTCCATTTACCGGCGGCACCGCGTCGAATGATCACGGTGAGTAGTGATCTGGGGGGTTGCGGCGCACGGGGACGCGCGTAGCAGCGCGGGACGGCGGGGGTGGTGCGCCCGGGGCGCGGCCCGGATCGAAGGGCGGATCGAAGGGCGGTGCGACGGCCGGTCCCGGGCGTCCCCGGGGAGCCGGCCGTCCCACCTCTCGGCCCAGTCGCGGCCGGGGTCGCTGTCCCCTGCTGGCCGGCCGCGGCACCCGCGCACGGTCCCACGGAGCCGCTCCCCGGCGGGCCGGGGCGGCGGCGCCACATGCGCCGGTGGACTGGGGTGAAGCTCCACGCGTGGTCCTGCACCCGCACGGCGGTGCCCCGGTCGGGGCGGTGGCGGCGCGTCTGGCGGACGCGGCGCACTCGTGCGGTCGTCAGAAGCAACGAAGGGCGGCCCCGCCCGGTCACGGTCCTTTGGACGTGCAGACGAGTGAAACCGGACAGCCCGGTAGAATCGGTGTCCAGACACCCACACCCGTCCGCCGCCGCTGCCCTCCGTCGGGGAGGCGGCTGCGCGCGACACCTCGATACCGCTGATACCGCTGCCGGAAGGCCGTCTGTGTCCTCTGCAATTCCCGTCCAGTCCGTGCCGGACAACGACACCGTCCTGGTGGTCGACTTCGGTGCCCAGTACGCCCAGCTCATCGCCCGTCGGGTGCGTGAGGCGCGGGTCTACAGCGAGATCGTGCCGAGCAGCATGCCGGTCGCCGAGATGCTCGCCAAGAACCCCAAGGCGATCATCCTCTCCGGCGGTCCGTCGTCGGTCTACGAAGAGGGCGCGCCGCAGCTCGACCGTGCGATCTTCGAGGCCGGTGTCCCGGTCTTCGGCATGTGCTACGGCTTCCAGCTGATGGCCAAGACCCTGGGCGGCACCGTCGACAACAGCGGCGCCCGCGAGTACGGCCGCACCCCGCTGAAGGTCTCCCGCACCGGCTCCACCCTGTTCGAGGGCGTCCCGGCGGAGCACTCGGTGTGGATGTCGCACGGCGACGCCTGCTCCGCCGCCCCCGAGGGCTTCACCGTCACCGCGTCCACCGAGGTGGTCCCGGTCGCGGCCTTCGAGAACGACGAGGCCCGGCTGTACGGCGTCCAGTACCACCCCGAGGTGCTGCACTCCGACCACGGCCAGCAGATCCTGGAGCACTTCCTCTACCGCGGCGCCGGCATCGCCCCGACCTGGACCACCGGCAGCGTGGTCGAGGAGCAGATCGCCCTGATCCGCGCGCAGGTCGGCAACAAGCGCGCGATCTGCGGCCTGTCCGGCGGCGTGGACTCCGCGGTCGCCGCGGCCCTGGTCAACAAGGCCATCGGCGACCGGCTGACCTGCGTCTACGTCGACCACGGCCTGATGCGCAAGGGCGAGACCGAGCAGGTCGAGAAGGACTTCGTGGCCGCCACCGGCGTCCAGCTCAAGGTCGTCGACGCCTCGGAGCGCTTCCTGGGTGCGCTCAAGGGGGTCACCGACCCCGAGGAGAAGCGCAAGATCATCGGCCGCGAGTTCATCCGGGTCTTCGAGCAGGCCCAGGCCGAGATCGTGGCCGAGGCCGGCGCCAACGGCGAGTCGGTCGACTTCCTGGTCCAGGGCACCCTGTACCCGGACGTGGTGGAGTCCGGCGGCGGCACCGGCACCGCCAACATCAAGTCCCACCACAACGTCGGCGGCCTGCCCGAGGACCTCCAGTTCCAGCTGGTCGAGCCGCTGCGCAAGCTGTTCAAGGACGAGGTCCGGATGGTCGGCCAGGAGCTGGGCCTGCCGGAGGAGATCGTCCAGCGCCAGCCGTTCCCGGGCCCGGGCCTGGGCATCCGGATCGTCGGCGAGGTCACCCAGGAGCGCCTGGACCTGCTCCGCGACGCCGACGCGATCGCCCGCGAGGAGCTGACCGCGGCCGGCCTGGACCGCGAGATCTGGCAGTGCCCGGTCGTGCTGCTCGCCGACGTGCGCAGCGTGGGCGTGCAGGGCGACGGCCGCACCTACGGTCACCCGATCGTGCTGCGTCCGGTCTCCTCCGAGGACGCCATGACCGCCGACTGGTCGCGCCTGCCGTACGACGTGCTGGCGAAGATCTCCACCCGGATCACCAACGAGGTCCGCGACGTCAACCGCGTCGTCGTCGACGTCACCAGCAAGCCGCCGGGCACCATCGAGTGGGAGTGAGCACTCCCCGCGAAGCCTGAACAGCCGCGCCGTCGTTCCCGTAGTGAAGGGAACGGCGGCGCGGCCGTTCTCGGCCCCGGCCCCGGTACGTCCCACCGAAAGCGTGCAGGAGCGGGCAGAATGCGGACCGGACCTGTCAGGGAGTGGCAGGCCGCGAGGGAAGGTGTGCGGGATGTCGGAGGTCAGCGACTCCGAGGCGATCGAGGGAGGGCCGGCCGGCCGGGCCGACCGGGCGGCCCAGCGGCGGGCGTTCGCGTCCAGGTACGCGCTGCTGCCGCTGCGGCTGTTCCTCGGCGTCACCTTCGTCTACGCCGCCCTGGACAAGCTCTCCGACGCGCACTTCCTGGCCGGCGCCGGCGACCCGGCCTCCTTCGTCTCGCAGACGCAGGCCGCCAAGGCGGGCGGCAGCCCGATCGGCTTCCTGCTCGGCCCCGCGCTGGACTCGCCGACGCTGTCCGCGCTGGCCATCGCCTTCGGTGAACTGGCGGTCGGCCTCGGCACCCTGCTCGGCCTCTGGGGCCGGATCGCGGCGCTCGGCGGCGCGCTGATCAACCTCAGCCTGTGGCTGACCGTCAGCTGGAACGTCTCGCCGTACTACCTCGGCAACGACCTCGGCTACCTGATGGCTTGGACCCCGCTGCTGCTGGCCGGCACGCCGTACCTGTCGGTGGACGGCTACCTCGCCCGCCGGGCCGGCCGGGACCGCGAGCGCGGGCTGACCGAGGAGCACGTCAAGCGCCGGGCGCTGGTGGACGGCGGCATCGCGGCGGTCGCGATCGGCGGCGCCGGGCTGCTGACCGGCTCGCTCACCCGCACCTTCGGCCGCGGCGGCAAGGCCGCGCCCAAGCAGTCCGCGGCCCCGGCCACCGGCGGCACCGCGACGGCGCCCGCCGCGCCCGCCCCCAGCGTCGCCGCGGCGAGCGTGCCGGTCGGCGGCTCGGCCCAGGTCAAGGACCCGGCCACCGGGGACGGCGTCTACATCGTGCAGCCCAAGGCCGGCCAGTACTGCGCCTTCTCCGCCGTCTGCACCCACTCCGGCTGCGCGGTGGACGCCCCGAAGAACGGCCAGCTGTACTGCCCCTGCCACGGCTCCCGCTTCGACGCCGCGACCGGCGCCGTGGTCAACGGCCCGGCGGTCAAGCCGCTGCCCCGCTACGCCGTCAGCCGGAACGGCGACAAGCTGACCCTGGGCCCGCAGCAGAGCTGAGCCGCACGGCACGCCCTACTCGTCGCGGTCCGGCCGGCCCCGCCGGGCCACCGCGGCGACCGCGCCGGCCAGGCCGCCGACGCCGAGCACGATGAAGGTGACCGGGACGACGACGCGTCCGTTCACCGACCGGTCGTTGAGCGCCGCCACCAGGTAGAGCACGGCGATCACGGTGAACAGCCCGCCCGCGATCAGCGAGAACAGGTCGAGCCGGTGCTTCCTCACTGCTGGACCACCTTGATGTCGCCGATGCCGATGCCGAGTTGGAGGTCGATGGTGCCCTTGGACGGGCGGCCGTCCACCGGGCCGAGCTGGTAGACGTGCCGTCCGGTGCCGCCGCCCTGGCCGCCGGGGACGGTCACGTTGCCCAGGCCGACCCGGGCGACCAGGTCCACCGTGACGTCGGCCGGCACGGTGACCACCAGTTCGCCGGCCCCGAGGTCGACCTTGGTGGCGACGGTGCCGCCGGCCGGGTCCAGCCGGGAGAGGTCCAGCCGGATGTTGCCGGCGCCGAGGTTGTAGCGGTCCTTGAGGTCCGTGGCCGCGGCGACCGTCCAGGTGCGGTCGCCGACGGCGTCCTGCACGGTGTGCGGCGAGTGGCCGGCGAAGGCCAGCGCCAGCGTGGTCAGCAGGCCCAGCACCGCGAGCTTGCGGGCCTTGCCGAACTTCGCGGCCAGCAGCAGGGTCAGGCCGATCACCAGCAGCCCGGTGGCCAGCACCACGGTGCTCAGCCTGGTGACGTCGGTGTGGCCGACCGAGGCGGACCAGACCGCGGTGGCGGCGCCGATCGCCAGCAGGAAGCCGAAGAAGCCGAGCGGCGAGCGCTCCTTGGGGTGCCGGACGACGGCCGGCTCGCGCCGCTCCGGACGCTCCTTGCGCAGCGGGTCGCCGGCCGGGAGGTCGGCCCGCTGCCACCAGGCCTGGGCCGGGCCGCCCGGCGGCGGCACCTTGGGGCCCGCACCGGGCGGCGGGGTGCCGCCCTGGTCGGTGGCGCCGTACGGGTTGCGCTCGGGGTGGCGGGGGTCCCACAGGTAGCCGCTCGGGCCGGGGGCGGGGGAGTCGGCGGGGACGGTCCCGGCGGCCTGCGCGGCGGCGTGCCGGGCCCGGGCCTCGTCCGACGGCCAGCCCTGGCCCTCGGCATCGGGGAAGTGCCGGTCGTACGGGCCGCCGCGGCGGCGGCCGCGGCCCCGGAAGCCGCCGCGGCGGCGCTCCGGGTCGTAGCGCACCGCCAGGAAGACCAGGCCGCCGAGCAGCAGCAGCGGGAACAGCTGGTCGCCGTCGCCCATCGAGGAGAAGAACACCCCGGTGCCGATCACGGTCAGCAGGACCGCGCCGATCGACTGGCCGTCGACCCGGCCGGTCAGTACCCGCTGGAGCTCGGTGCGCCCGCCGCGGCCCTTGCCCTCGCCGGCCTCGGTCGGGACGATCAGCCAGGCCAGGCCGTACAGGAAGAGTCCGAGGCCGCCGGAGAGGCAGAGCACCACGGTGACCACCCGGAACACCACCGGGTCGATGTCCAGGTGCCGTCCGAGGCCGCCGCAGACGCCGGCCACCACGCGGTGGTGCTCGGTCCTGGTGAGCGGCGGGCGCTCCGGTTCCGGCGGGGCGGTGGGCCCGGCCTCCTGGATGTGGTCCTCGGTCATGGGCACCATCCTTCCGGCAGCGGGCGGGCGGACCCAACCGGGTAGGGCCCTGTCCCTACCCTGACTTCTCCCTGAGAGGACTGGGGGGCACCACCCTGATGCGCCCGGAGGCGCCCGCGTGGAACCATCGGTGACGTGGCAGCACCCGGTACCGATCCCCGCCCCCTCGCCCCCGACGCCGCGGCGCCGGCCGGCGCCGACCCGAACGCGCCCGCCGACGGTCGGCCGCCCTACCGCCGGCTCTACCGCAGCCCGCAGGGGCGGATGCTGGGCGGCGTCGCGCACGGCCTGGCGGTGCACCTCGGGCTGCCCGTCCGCTGGGTCCGGCTGGCCTTCGTGCTGCTGTTCTTCGCGCAGGGGATCGGGGCGCTGCTGTACGCGGCGTTCTGGTTCGTGGTGCCGATCGGCATCGGCGAGCCCTCGCAGCGCGGCGGCACCCACTGGGTGAACGTCAACGGCGTCTACGTCCCGACCTCGCCCTGGCTGCGGCCGGGCACCCCGGTGACCAAGTCGGGCGGCGGCGGCGGGTGGGTCGGCCGGCTGCGCGAACTGCTCCAGCACGCGCTCCAGGGCGAGCCGGTCGCGGCCGCCACCGCCACCGCCGCGGAGGGCGAGGGCGAGGCCGGCACCCGGCCCGGCGGCCGGACCGGGCAGGGCGGCATCGGCCAGCTCGCCGCCCTGGTCATGGTCGTGATCGGCCTGATCGCGCTGCTGAACGTGCTCGGCTGGCAGACCGCCAAGCCGTACACCTGGCCGCTGCTGGCGATCGGCGTCGGCGTCGCGCTGGTCTGGCGGCAGGCCGACGACTCGCGCTGGCAGCGCTGGTTCGGCATCGAGGAGGGCGAGAAGCGCCGCAGCGCCTACACCCGGGTCGGCGCGGGCGTGCTGCTCGCGGTGGTCGGCACCATCGCGCTGCTCGCCATGCAGGGCAGCGGCTCCACCCTCGGCTCGGTGATCGAGGCCTCGCTCGCCGTGCTGGCCGGCGTGCTGGTGCTGCTCGGCCCGTACGGCCTGCGGCTCTGGCAGGACCTCGGCGCCGAGCGCACCGCCCGCATCCGGGCCCAGGAGCGCGCCGAGATCGCCGCGCACATCCACGACTCGGTGCTGCACACCCTCACCCTGATCCAGCGCCGGGCCGAGGACCCCAAGGAGGTGCTCCGGCTGGCCCGCTCCCAGGAGCGCGAGCTGCGGCTGTGGCTGTACCGCCCGGAGGCCGCCGCCGAGGCCGCGCCGGACACCATGGCGGAGACCCTGCGCGCCGCCGTCGCCGAGGTCGAGGACCGGCACGGCGTCCCGGTCGAGCTGGTCATCGTCGGCGACTGCCCGATGGACGAGAAAGTCGCGGCACAGATGCAGGCCGCGAGGGAGGCGACCGTCAACGCGGCCAAGTACGGTGGCGGGGGACCGGTCCAGGTCTACGCCGAGGTGGAGGGGAGGACGGTGTCGGTGTTCATCCGCGACCACGGACCCGGCTTCGACCCCGACACGGTGCCCGAGGACCGGATGGGCGTACGGGAGTCGATCATCGGCCGGATGAAGCGGCACGGCGGCACCGCGCGGGTGCGGCCGGCGGCGGGCGGCGGCACCGAGGTCGAGCTGGAGATGGAGAGAACGAATGACTGAGGCAGAGCCGGGGCGGACGGCCAGGGTCGTGCTGGTGGACGACCACCGGATGTTCCGGACGGGGGTCCGGGCCGAGATCGGCCGCACCGACGTGACCGGGATCGACGTGGTGGGCGAGGCCGACGACGTGGACTCGGCGGTCCGGGTGGTCGCCGAGACCAGGCCGGACGTCGTCCTGCTCGACGTCCACCTGCCCGGCGGCGGCGGCGTCGAGGTGCTGCGCCGCTCGGCCGGCGTGATGGGCGAGCAGGGGGGAGTGAAGTTCCTGGCGCTCTCCGTCTCGGACGCCGCCGAGGACGTCATCGGCGTGATCCGCGGCGGAGCCCGCGGCTACGTCACCAAGACCATCACCGGCACCGACCTGGTCGACGCGATCTTCCGGATCGGCGACGGCGACGCGGTCTTCTCGCCCCGGCTGGCCGGCTTCGTCCTGGACGCCTTCGCCGCCACCGACACCCCGCCGGTGGACGAGGACCTGGACCGGCTCACCCAGCGCGAGCGCGAGGTGCTGCGGCTGATCGCCCGCGGCTACGCCTACAAGGAGATCGCCAAGCAGCTCTTCATCTCGGTGAAGACCGTCGAGAGCCACGTCTCCGCCGTCCTGCGCAAGCTCCAGCTCAGCAACCGCCACGAGCTCACCCGCTGGGCCACCGCCCGCCGCCTGGTCTGACCTGCCGGCCGAGCCCGCCCGCCCCGGATCCCCCGGGGCGGGCGGGCTTGTCGGTGGGTGGCCATAGACTCGTCATTGCCATGAGTAGCCTCTTTGACGACCTCCCGCTCCCCGGTTTCGAGGCACCCGCCGCCGGGTCGAAGCAGCCCGCCGTGCCCGTCGACGCCGCCGACGAGGAGCCCCCGCCGTACGAGGACGAAGTCCCGTACGACGCGTACGAGGAGGCGATCCCGGACGGGCTGTTCCACACGACTGCTTTCAATCAGCCGGGTGGCGCCGCCGAGGCCGAGCGGGACGCCTGGTACCGCAACGGCGCCGCGCGCACGGTGGTCGACCCGGCGCAGCTGCTGGAGGGGATGAACGACCCCCAGCGCGAGGCCGTGCTGCACGCCGGCTCGCCGCTGCTGATCGTGGCCGGCGCCGGCTCCGGCAAGACCCGGGTGCTGACCCACCGGATCGCCCACCTGCTGGGCGCCCGCGGGGTGCAGCCGGGCGAGATCCTGGCGATCACCTTCACCAACAAGGCCGCGGGCGAGATGCGCGAGCGCGTCGAGGCGCTGGTCGGCCCGCGCGCCCGGGCGATGTGGGTGTCCACCTTCCACAGCGCCTGCGTGCGGATCCTGCGCCGCGAGTCCAAGCTGCTGGGCTTCACCTCCAGCTTCTCGATCTACGACTCGGCCGACTCCCAGCGGCTGATGTCGCTGGTCTGCCGCGACCTCGACCTGGACCCCAAGCAGTTCCCGCCGAAGTCCTTCACGGCGAAGGTCAGCAACCTCAAGAACGAGCTGATCGACGAGGAGACCTTCGCCGACCAGGCCGCCAACCCGATGGAGAAGAAGCTCGCCGAGGCGTACGCGCTCTACCAGCGGCGGCTGCGCGAGGCCAACGCGCTCGACTTCGACGACATCATCATGACGACGGTGAACCTGCTGCAGGCCTTCCCGGACGTCGCCGAGCACTACCGCCGCCGGTTCCGGCACATCCTGGTCGACGAGTACCAGGACACCAACCACGCCCAGTACATGCTGGTCCGCGAGCTGAGCGGGGGCTCGGTCGCCGCCGCCCCCAGGCGCACCGTGGACGGCGAGTTCGTGAACCCGGCCGCCGCGCACCTCGCCGAGGTGCCGCCCGCCGAGCTGTGCGTGGTCGGTGACGCGGACCAGTCGATCTACGCCTTCCGCGGCGCGACCATCCGCAACATCCTCCAGTTCGAGGAGGACTACCCGAACGCGACCACGATCCTGCTGGAGCAGAACTACCGCTCCACCCAGACCATCCTGAGCGCCGCCAACGCCGTCATCGAGCGCAACGCCAACCGGCGCGAGAAGAAGCTCTGGACGGCCGGGGACCACGGCGAGAAGGTGGTCGGCTACGTCGCGGACGACGAGCACGGCGAGGCCCAGTTCATCGCCGACGAGATCGACCGGCTCACCGACAAGGGCGAGGCCAAGCCCGGCGACGTCGCGATCTTCTACCGCACCAACGCCCAGTCCCGGGTGTTCGAGGAGGTGTTCATCCGGGTCGGCCTGCCGTACAAGGTGGTCGGCGGGGTGCGCTTCTACGAGCGCAAGGAGGTCCGGGACGTCCTGGCCTACCTGCGGGTGCTCTCCAACCCGGAGGACACCGTGCCGCTGCGCCGGATCCTCAACGTGCCCAAGCGCGGCATCGGTGAGCGGGCCGAGGCGATGGTCGACGCGCTGGCCGCCCGGGAGCGGATCTCCTTCGCCCAGGCGCTGGTGCGGGTCGACGAGGCGTACGGGATGGCCGCGCGCTCGGCCAACGCCGTCAAGAAGTTCAACGTCCTGATGGCCGGGCTGCGCCAGGTCGTCGAGTCGGGCGCGGGCCCGGCGGCGGTGCTGGAGGCCGTCCTGGAGGAGACCGGCTACCTGGCCGAGCTCCAGGCCTCCACCGACCCGCAGGACGAGACCCGGGTGGAGAACCTCCAGGAACTCGCGTCGGTGGCGCTGGAGTACGAGCAGGACCCGGGCGAGCGGCCGGACGCCGGGGAGGACGGCGCGCCGCCGGTCGGCTCGCTGGCCGACTTCCTGGAGCGGGTCGCGCTGGTCGCCGACTCCGACCAGATCCCGGACGACGACGAGGAGGGTCAGGGCGTCATCACGATGATGACCCTGCACACCGCCAAGGGCCTGGAGTTCCCGGTCGTCTTCCTGACCGGCATGGAGGACGGGATCTTCCCGCACATGCGGGCGCTCAACCAGGTCAAGGAGCTGGAGGAGGAGCGCCGGCTCGCGTACGTCGGCCTCACCCGGGCCCGCGAGCGGCTCTACCTGACCCGCTCGGTGCTGCGCAGCGCCTGGGGGCAGCCGGCCTACAACCCGGCCTCGCGGTTCCTGGAGGAGATCCCGGGGGCGCTGGTCGAGTGGAAGCGGACGGGGGCGGCCCAGGCGCCGGTCCAGCGCGGCTTCTCCTCGGGCTCCTCCTGGGGCAAGTCCTCGTCCGGGGGCGGGAGTTCGCGGTCCTCGTCGTCCGCTTCGGCCGCGCCGAAGGCGGGCTGGGGGCAGTCGGTGCGGCGCGGCGGCAAGGTCGTGGAGCGCGAGGTCGCCTCGCTCGCCGTCGGAGACCGGGTCACCCACGACACCTTCGGGCTGGGCACCGTGGTGGGCGTGACGGGCGCCGGCGACAACGCGCAGGCCGAGGTGGACTTCGGCTCGGGCGGGCGCAAGCGGCTGGTGCTGCGCTACGCGCCGGTCGAGAAGCTGTAGGGCGTCCGCGGCGGGCCCCGGGGGCTACCTCGGGTCCAGCCCGTTCGCGAGGAACCAGGGCAGCGGGTCGATCGGCCCGCTGTCCTTCGGCCTGATCTCGAAGTGCAGGTGCGGTCCGGTGCTGTTGCCGCTGCTGCCGACGAAGGCGATCACGTCGCCCTGCTTCACCGGCCCCTTGCGGACCTTGTAGCTGCGCAGGTGGCAGTACCAGGCCTCGGTGCCGTCCGGCATCTTCAGCATCGACATGTAGCCGTAGAACGGGTTCCACTGCGTCCGGAGCGTGCCGTCGGTGACGGCGTACACCTCGGAGCCGCCGTCCACCGGGAAGTCGATGCCGGTGTGCCGCCTGGCCCAGTGCTCGCCGGAGGCGCCGAACAGCTCGCCCAGGCCGTGCCGGGCGACCGGCATGACCACCTTGGGCTTGACCGGCTCGGGGGTCGGCTGGGCGGTCGGGGTGGCGGTGGGCGTGCCGTCGCCGGGCTGGGTGCCGGTCAGCGGCCCGCGGGCGTCGCCGCGCGAGGCCTGGTCCTGGTCGGTGTGGGCGAGCGCCTGCCGGGCGCTCTGCGCTGCGGCCGGTCCGGTGGGGGCGTCGGGCGCCGAGGCCTGGGCCGGCGCCCGGTCGGCCTGTTCCTGGACCACCGCCGCGCCCGCCGCCCCGGCGACCCCGAGCGCGGCCACCGAGGGCACCGCGAC
Organism: Kitasatospora sp. NPDC059160; assembly: GCF_042755465.1. Taxonomy (NCBI): domain Bacteria; kingdom Bacillati; phylum Actinomycetota; class Actinomycetes; order Kitasatosporales; family Streptomycetaceae; genus Kitasatospora; species Kitasatospora sp. NPDC059160. The sequence goes on from NZ_JBHZCN010000025.1 coordinate 72,797, forward strand.
CCGGAACAGGGCGGCCCGGGTGGCCGCCTTGGCGGCGCCGCGGCGCTGGGCGCGGGACTGCTCGCGGGCGGCGAGGCGCAGCTCCGCACGGGTGGGGCGGGCGGCTGCTTCGGGAGCCATCGGGGGCTGCCTCCTCGGTGGGCCTCGGTCACGTCGTCGGGCGAGGTAAACAGGCGTGACTGTAGCCCCACGGCCGACACCCCGGAAAAACCGCCGGTTGTCAAGGGGGCGCACGGGGGTCCGCGCGGTGTCCGGGGGCCCGTCGACGGGCGTACCCGCTGGTAGCAAGGCCCGGCGCTGTGACTTTGCCCTCCTCTTGGGAGGTGGCTCGGCCAACCGGGGCGGGTGGCGCTAATCTCCCCTCAGGTTGGTTGGTTATCGAGCGTTAACCGCGTCAACCGCACCGTGGGCCCACGAAGCCCGGTCGGATGATGGACGACGAGGTCCAGGAGGCAGTGATGAGTGTGTCGGGGCCGATCCGTGTGGTGGTCGCCAAGCCGGGGCTCGACGGTCACGACCGTGGCGCCAAGGTCATCGCGCGCGCCCTGCGCGACGCCGGTATGGAGGTCATCTACACCGGGCTGCACCAGACCCCCGAGCAGGTGGTCGACACCGCGATCCAGGAGGACGCGGACGGCATCGGGCTGTCGATCCTCTCCGGCGCCCACATGACCCTGTGCGCCCGGGTGCTGGAGCTGTTGAAGGAGCGGGACGCCGAGGACATCAAGGTCTTCTGCGGCGGGATCATCCCGGACGAGGACATCGCCGAGCTCAAGGCGATGGGCATCGCCGACATCTTCACCCCGGGCACCACCACCCGGGACGTGGTCGCCTGGGTCGAGGCCAACCTGCGGACCGCCGGCTGAGCTCCGCCGCGCGCCGAGCGGGCCGGTCCGTCCTGGACCGGCCCGCTCGGGCGTTCCCGGGGCGCGCTCCGGTACGGCCGTGCTGCCCGCCCGGCCGTACCGGCTGCCCGGCCCGCCGGTGCGTCAACCCGGCGTGACCGTCAGTTCGTCGAGCATCGCCGCCCGGAAGCGCAGGGTCCCGGCCAGCCGGGCGAAGGTCTCCGACCAGGCGGAGTCGGGCGGGGCCCCGGCGGCCAGCTCCTCCACCGCGGCGGCCGTCCCGGGGGCGAGCGCGCGCTCCGTCATCCCGAGCACCCCGCTGTGGCTCCACGGGTACGCGCCGGAGGCGGCGGCCCGGGCCAGCGCCGTCACCACGGCGGTGGACAGCGGCGGCGTCCACGGGGTGGCGCAGGCCCCGAGCAGTTGGAAGGCCTCGGCCAGGCCGTGCACCTCGACGAAGGCGGCCGTCCAGGCGGCCCGCTCCTCGGGCGGGAGCACGGCCAGCAGCTTCGCCGGGGCGCCGGTCACCCGCGCGCCCCGGGCCCGCCCGGCGCCCCGGGTCGGCGGGGCGGGGGCCGGGCCGAGCAGGGCGCGGGCCCAGTCGGCGTCGTGCTGGCGTACGGCGGCGCGCGCCCAGGCCTCCCGCAGGTCGTCGGCCCAGCTGCTGCTGGTCTCGTCCAGGCTGTCGCCGACCCGCAGCGCGAGCAGCTGCCCGGGCGTCAGACCGGTGTCGGCCGGCCAGACCGACAGCGGCGCGGCGGCCACCAACTCGCCGAACCACCAGGCACGTTCGCCGCGCCCGGTGGGGGACTTGGGGGCGATGCCGTCGCGCTGCATCCGCTCGTCGCACTCGGTGGGCGGGGTGACCAGCAGGTGGGTGCCGCTGTCGGCGAGCCGGACGGCGGCCCGGGCCCGCTCGGCCATCCGCCGGGCGAGCGCCGAGTCGGGCAGGGTGGAGAGCAGTTCGGCGGCGGTGGCGCGGACGTTCTTGCTGCGGTCGCCCAGGGCGGCCTCCAGGAAGGGCTCGTCGGCGGGGGAGAGGCCGTCCTGGAGGGCGTCCAGGAAGAGCAGCCGGTCCTCGGCGCGCTCGGTGGGCCAGGTGCTGCGCAGCAGCTCCAGTCCGGCGGCCGGGTCGTGGCGGCGCAGCAGGGTCAGGTGGGTGACCCGCTCGGCGAACAGGCCCTCGTGCCACAGCCGGTGGTCGGCCGGGTCCGCCGGGTCGGCCGGGGTGCCCGGGTCCGCCGGTCGCCGGGCCGGCCCGGCGGCGGTGGTGCGCAGCACGAACCGCCAGTCGGGGTTCTGCGCGGCCAGCCAGCGGCCCGGCGGGCCGGCCAGCGCGACGGCGTCGGAGCGCAGTTCGCTGCGGGCCCGGGCGGCGTCGAGCAGTCCGGGGATCAGCGCGGCGGGCGGCCGCAGGCCCGCGGCCCGGGCGGCGGCGAGCCACTGCGGCAGCAGCTCGGCGAGGTTGGCCAGGGTGGCGCCGCCGGTGCCGCCGGTGCGCCCGCCGAGCAGGACGGCCAGCCGGCGGGCGGCGGCCTCGGGCAGTTCGGGGCGGGGGTCCTCGGGGGCGGGCGGCCCGGGCGGCCCGGCGGCCGGTACCGGCAGGGCGCCGGCCCGGCGGCGGACGGTGGCCAGCGCGGCCAGCTCCAGCAGGGCGGTGGCCGGATCGGACGGGTCCACGGCCTCGGCGAGCGGCAGCGCGGTGGGCGGCAGCGGCCGCCGGTCGGTGCCGAGCAGGGCGCTGGTCCGCAGCGGCTCCCACGGGTCCTGGGTGAGGGTCATCGTCGGTTCTCCTGGGACGTCGGGTTCTCCTTGGGGCGCGCCCGGCGGGATCGGCCGGACAGGGCCTAGACGGACGTGAGGCCGACCGGGCGGTGCTCGGCGGTCCAGGCGGTGACCGGGGCGAAACCCTGGTGGCCGTACTCGCCGAAGACCGTCAGCGGGCGGCCGGTGGAGACCGCGGCCAGCCGCCACAGGGCGGCCTCGGGGACGGCCGATGGCCGTACCGGGACGGTGTGGTGGCCGTCCGTCAGGTGCCAGCCGTCCGGGGCGCGGACCGGGACGACCCCGGCGAGCACGGTCGGCCAGCTGTCCAGCCACGGGTCGTCGGCCACCGCGCCGCCGTACCCGGCGACCGCCTCGGCGACGGTGAGCCCGGCGGGCGGGGCGGCCGGGCCCGGCCCGGGGGCGCCGTAGCGGGTGCCGAGCACGGCGCGCAGCGGGCGGGCGCCGGGGTGGTAGGCGAGTTCGGCCTCCAGCAGGTGGCCGGTGGGCAGGGCGAGGTCGGGGGCCCGGCCGGGGCGGCCGAAGGCGAGCAGCAGGGCGGGGCGGCCGGTCTTGGCGCCGCGCAGCCAGACCCGGCGGGTGGTGAGCCGCTCGTCGGTCGCCCCTTCCATCGGCACGGTGCGGCTGCCGAGCACCAGCCAGCGGTCCCGTACGGTCGGGCCGGCGAGCACCTCGGCGGCGTCCAGGGTGTAGCCGACCCGGGCGCGGACGGTGGCGGCCAGCGCGGCCGGCAGCTCGTCGACCCGGGTGGCGGCGGTGGCCAGCAGGTGCAGCATCGCGTACTCCTCCAGCAGCCGGTCCTCCGGCAGGGTGTCCAACTCCCGTACCCGGGCGGCGAGTCCGGGGGCCTGGGCATCGACCATCCGGGCCGCGACCTCCTCCCAGGGGCCGGCCGAGGACTGGTCGGCCAGGCCGTGCCGGATCCGGTCGGCGAGCCGCAGCCGCAGTTCGGCCGCGCCGGCCGCGACCCGGGCGCCGCGCCGCTCGGCCCGGCGGCGGGCGGCCTCCGGGTCGGCCGGGGCGCTCGCGCGCTTCTCGGCCCGTTCCCGCCGGGCCTCCAGCCATTCGGCCGCCCAGTCGGCGGGCTCGCCGGCCGGTACGGCCTCGGGGGCGCCGCTCCACAGCAGGAGGAGTCCGAGCGCGTGCTTGCACGGGAGCTTCCGGCCGGGGCAGCTGCACCGGTAGGCGGGCGTGGCGAGTTCGATCACGGTGCGGTACGGCGTGCGGCCGCCGCCCCGGCACTCGCCCCAGAGGGCGGCGCCGTCGGTGCCCGTGCCGGTCCAGGGCGCGGGCGCGGACAGCTCGCCCGCGGCCTTGCGCGACGTGGCGTCAGGGGCCAGCGACAGGACGTGTTCGGTGCTCCAGCGTTCCTCCATGCGACCGACGGTAGGCGGGGGCACTGACAGTGGCTGACGGCCCGTCCGGCGCCCGTCCGGCGGTTGTCAGTGCCGCGTTGCAAGGTGGTTTCCACAGGCCGGGACGCCGACCTGGCTCCCTCCGTTCACCTCACCACCGGGGCACCCGCGGGCCCGGCGGCCGACCTCAAGGAGCCCCCATGACCGACGTTCTGCGGCAGCACGCCGAGGACGCGTTCGCCGGCGAACTGGCCGCGCTGGCCGCCCAGGACGACCGCCCGCGCCCCGAGCGCTGGAAGCTCTCGCCGTGGGCCGTGGCGACGTACCTGCTCGGCGGCGAGCTGCCGGACGGCACCCGGATCACCCCCAAGTACATCGGTCCGCGCCGGATCGTCGAGGTCGCCGTCACCACCCTGGCGACGGACCGCGCGCTGCTGCTGCTCGGCGTGCCCGGCACCGCGAAGACCTGGGTGTCCGAGCACCTGGCCGCCGCGGTCAGCGGCGACTCCACGCTGCTGGTGCAGGGCACCGCGGGCACCCCCGAGGAGGCCGTCCGGTACGGCTGGAACTACGCCCGGCTGCTGACCCAAGGCCCCAGCCGGGACGCCCTGGTGCCCTCGCCGCTGATGCGGGCGATGGCGGACGGCAAGCTCGCCCGGATCGAGGAGCTCACCCGCATCCCGGCCGACGTGCAGGACGGCCTGATCACCATCCTGTCCGAGAAGACCCTGCCGGTACCGGAGTTGGGCGGCGAGACGCAGGCCGTGCGCGGCTTCAACGTGATCGCCACCGCCAACGACCGGGACCGCGGCGTCAACGAGCTGTCCAGCGCGCTGCGCCGCCGCTTCAACACCGTGGTGCTGCCCCTGCCCGGCTCGCTGGACGAGGAGGTCGACATCGTCACCCGCCGGGTCAACCAGCTCGGCCGCTCCCTCGACCTGCCCGAACTGCCCGGCGGCGCCGAGGAGATCAGGCGCGTGGTGACGGTCTTCCGGGAGCTGCGGGCCGGTCTCACCGTGGACGGCCGGACGAAGGTCAAGACCCCGAGCGGCACCCTCTCCACCGCCGAGGCGATCTCGGTCGTGACCAACGGCCTGGCCCTGGCCACCCACTTCGGCGACGGCGTGCTGCGCGCCGGGGACGTGACGGCCGGCATCCTCGGCGCGGTCGTCCGCGACCCGGTGGCGGACCGGGCGGTGTGGCGCGAGTACGTCGAAGGGGTGGTGCGCGAGCGCGACGGCTGGAAGGACTTCTACCGCGCGGCCCGCGAGGTGACGGCGTGACCTCGGAGGTCGCCCTGCTGGGCATCCGGCACCACGGCCCCGGCTCGGCCCGGGCGGTGGCGGCCGCGCTGGCGCAGTGGCGGCCGGACGCGGTGCTGATCGAGGGCCCGGTGGAGGCCGACGCCGTCGTCCACCTGGCGGCCGGGAAGGACCTGGTGCCGCCGGTCGCCCTGCTCGCCCACGCGGTGGACGACCCGTCGCGGGCCGCGTTCTGGCCGTACGCCGCGTTCTCCCCGGAGTGGGTGGCGATCCGGTACGCGGTGGACCACGGCCTGCCGGTGCACTTCATCGACCTGCCCGCCGGGTACGCCTTCGTACCGGCCGCGGGGGACCGGCCCTGGGACCGGGCGGACGACCCGGCCGAGGAGGGCGGGGAGGCCGCCGAGGAACCGCCCGCGGACCCGCTGGCGCTGCTCGCCGGGGCCGCCGGCCACGACGACCCGGAGCGCTGGTGGGAGGACGTGGTCGAGCACCGCGCCCCCGGCGCGGACGCGCTGGCACCGTTCGCCGCCGTCGCCGAGGCGATGGCGGCGCTGCGCGCCGAGGGCCTCGGCGAGTCCCGCCGGGACGAACTGCGGGAGGCCCACATGCGTCAGCGGATCCGGGCCGCCCGGCGGGCCGGTCACCGCCGGATCGCCGTGGTCTGCGGCGCCTTCCACGTGCCCGCGCTGGCGACCGCGCCCACCGTCGCGCACGACCGGGCCCTGCTCGCCGGGCTGCCGAAGAGGGTGCGGGCGGACATCACCTGGATCCCGTGGACGCACCGCCGGCTCTCCCAGGCCGCCGGCTACGGCGCGGGCGTCCGGTCGCCCGGCTGGTACCACCACCTGTTCAGCACCGAGGGCGACCCGGTGCCGCGCTGGCTCACCCGGGCCGCCGACCTGCTGCGCGCCGAGGACCACCCGGTCTCCTCCGCCCACGTGATCGAGGCGGTCCGGCTCGCCGAGACCCTCGCGGTGCTGCGCGGCCGCCCGCTCGCCGGGCTGACCGAGACCCTGGACGCCGTCCGCGCGGTGCTCTGCGAGGGTTCGGACGTCGCGCTGGAACTCGTCCGGGACCGCCTGGTGGTCGGCGACGCGCTCGGCGAGGTGCCGGACGGCGCACCGGCGGTGCCGCTGCAGCGCGACCTGGCGCGGCTGCAGCGCTCGCTGCGGCTCAGACCGGAGGCCGCGCCCCGGGACCTCGACCTCGACCTGCGCAAGGACACCGACGCGGCCCGCTCCCGGCTGCTGCACCGGCTGCGGCTGCTGGGCGTCGGGTGGGGCGTGCCGGCCCGGTCCCCGGTCCACTCCACCGGCACCTTCCGGGAGAGCTGGCGGCTCTGCTGGCAGCCGGAGTTCGCGGTCCGGATCGCCGAGGCCGCCCAGTGGGGCACCACGGTGGAGCAGGCCGCCGTCGGCAAGGCGGTCGGCACCGCCCGCGCCGCCGTCGAACTCGCCGAGCTGACCGGCCTGGTGGAGACCTGCCTGCTGGCCGGGCTGTCCGGTGCGCTGCCCGCGGTGATGCGGGTGCTGGCGGACTGCGCGGCCCTGGACACCGATGTCGCGCACCTGGCGGCCGCGCTGCCGGCGCTGGTCCGGGCGCTGCGCTACGGCGACGTGCGCGGCACCGACCACGGCGCGCTGGCCGGGGCCGCGGCCGGGCTGGCCGAGCGGGTCTGCGTCGGGCTGCCACCCGCCTGCGTCGGCCTGGACGCGGACGGGGCGGCGGCGATGCGGGCCCGGATCGACGAGGTGCACGGCGCGATCGCCCTGCTCGGCCCGGGCCCGGCCGCCGCCGGCCCCGCCGCTGCCGGTACCGCTGCTGCCGCCGATGCCGCCGGGGCCCCCGACGGACTGCCCGACGGACTGCCCGAGCGCTGGGCCACCGCCCTGCGCTCGCTGGCCCGCCGCGAGCCCGCCGCTTCCCCGGCCACCGGCGTCCCCGGCCTGCTGCGCGGCCGCGCCGTCCGGCTGCTGCTCGACGACGGCCGGTTGGACGCGGAGGAGGTCGGCCGACGGCTCCGGCTGGTGCTGTCGACGGCCAACGCCCCGGCCGACGCGGCCGGTTGGGTCGAGGGCTTCCTCGCCGGCGGCGGCGCCCTGCTGCTGCACGACCCCCGGCTGCTCGCCCTGCTGGACGAGTGGCTCTGCGGGGTCGGCGGCGAGGTGTTCACCGATGTCCTGCCACTGCTGCGGCGCACCTTCGCCGGGCTGGAGGCGGGCGTGCGCACCACCATCGGCGCCCGGGTCGCGGCCGGTCCGCTGGACGCCGCCCCGGCGGCGCCCGGGACCGGCGACGCACTGGACCCGGACCGCGCCGACGCGGCCGTCCCGGTGCTGGCCGTCCTGCTCGGCGTCCGCCCGCGGATCCCCCGCCAGCCCGCCGGCCGCGACACCTGACCCCGCCCGCCCCCGACCCGCCCGCCGCACCAGGAGGACCCGATGGCAGCGACCCCGACCGACGAACGGCTGCGCCGCTGGCGCCTGGTGCTCGGCGGCGCGGCCGACGGGACCGGCTGCACCCTGCGCGGTCGCGACGCCGCGATGGACGGCGCCCTCGCCGCGCTCTACCGGGGTGCGCCGGAGGAGGGCGGCAGGCCGCCCCGGGGCGGCCGCCGCGCGGCCGGGCTGGGCGGTTCGGCCCCGCAGGTGGCCCGCTGGCTGGGCGACATCCGGGAGTACTTCCCGTCCACCGTCGTCCAGCTGATGCAGCAGGACGCGATCACCCGGCTCGGCCTGGACCGGCTGCTGCTGGAGCCGGAGATGCTGGAGGCCGTCGAGCCGGACGTGCACCTGGTCGGCACCCTGCTGTCGCTCCGGCACGCGCTGCCCGAGACCACCCGGGAGACCGCCCGGGCCGTGGTCGGCAAGGTGGTCGCCGACCTGGAGCGCCGACTGGCGGACCGGACCAGGACCACCCTGGGCGGAGCCCTGGACCGCAGCGCCCGGGTGAACCGGCCGCGCCACCGGGACATCGACTGGGACCGGACGATCCGGGCCAACCTGAGGAACTACCTGCCCGAGCACGGCACCGTCGTGCCCGAGCGGCTGGTCGGCCACGCCCGGGCCCGGCGGGCGGTGAGGAAGGACGTCATCCTCTGCGTCGACCAGTCCGGCTCGATGGCGCCGTCCGTCGTCCACGCCGCGGTGTTCGGCGCGGTGCTCGCCTCGATGCCCAGCCTGGACACCCGGCTGGTCGTCTTCGACACCTCGGTGGTCGACCTCACCGAGCAGCTGACCGACCCGGTGGACGTCCTGTTCGCCACCCGGCTCGGCGGCGGCACCGACATCGACCGGGCCCTCGCCTACTGCCAGTCGAGGATCACCCGGCCGTCGGAGACCGTCGTGGTGCTGATCAGCGACCTGTACGAGGGCGGTGTCCGGGACGGCATGCTGCGGCGGGTCGCCGCGATGAAGGCGGCGGGCGTCCAGTTCGTCGCGCTGCTCGCGCTGTCCGACGAGGGCGCCCCCGCGTACGACCACGCCCACGCCGCCGCCCTGGCCGCGCTCGGCGCCCCGGCCTTCGCCTGCACCCCGGACGCCTTCCCCGGGATCATGGCGGCGGCGATCGAGAAGCGTCCGATCCCGCAGCACCCGACGGGGGCGGCCGACGGGGAGCCCTGACCGGGAGCCCCTGACCGGGAGCTTTGACCGGGGGGTGACGACTTCACTCGAACGTGTGAATCACTCGATCGGTGGACCGCGGGTGCCGTCGACGGCCGGAGGCCGATCTGTGACGGTTCTCACCCATGGCGGACAGGCCCCGGGCGGAACAGTCCCGTCCCACGGGGATAACCTGCCAGACGGACGTGACGCGCGTGTTGATTGACGTGTGCGCCCGTGGCTGTGTGGGCCGCAAGGCCGTACCTCTGCGTACCCGCACCGCTTCGACGACCCGCAGCGAAGATCCTGCCGTGGCACGCTCGTAGAGACACAATCCGCGACCACGAACAAGGACGAACACACGTGGACCTGTTCGAGTACCAGGCGAGGGACCTCTTCGCCAAGCACGGCGTGCCCGTGCTTGACGGTGATGTCATCGAGACCCCCGAAGCCGCTCGCGCCATCGCCGAGCGCTTCGGCGGACGCGCCGTCGTCAAGGCTCAGGTGAAGGTCGGCGGCCGTGGCAAGGCCGGTGGCGTGAAGCTCGCCGCCGACCCGGCCGACGCCGTCGCCAAGGCCGAGGCGATCCTCGGTATGGACATCAAGGGCCACACCGTTCACAAGGTGATGCTGGCCCAGACCGCGGACATCAAGGACGAGTACTACGTCTCGTTCCTGCTGGACCGCACCAACCGCACCTTCCTGGCCATGGCCAGCGTCGAGGGCGGCGTGGAGATCGAGGTCGTCGCCGAGCAGAACCCCGAGGCGCTCGCCAAGATCCCGGTCGACGCCAACGAGGGCTGCACCCCGGAGAAGGCCGCCGAGATCGTCGCCGCGGCGAAGTTCCCGGCCGAGGTCGCCGACCAGGTCGCCGACGTCCTGCAGAAGCTGTGGACCGTCTTCATCAAGGAGGACGCCCTCCTCGTCGAGGTCAACCCGCTGATCAAGTCCGGCGACGGCAAGATCATCGCGCTCGACGGCAAGGTCTCCCTGGACGAGAACGCCGAGTTCCGTCAGCCCGAGCACGAGGCGCTCGAGGACAAGGCCGCGGCCAACCCGCTGGAGGCCGCTGCCAAGGCCAAGGGCCTGAACTACGTCAAGCTCGACGGCCAGGTCGGCATCATCGGCAACGGCGCGGGCCTCGTCATGAGCACCCTCGACGTGGTCGCCTACGCCGGTGAGAACCACGGCGGCGTCAAGCCCGCCAACTTCCTGGACATCGGTGGCGGCGCCTCCGCCGAGGTCATGGCGAACGGCCTGGAGATCATCCTGGGCGACCCCGACGTCAAGTCGGTCTTCGTCAACGTCTTCGGTGGCATCACCGCCTGTGACGCGGTCGCCAACGGCATCGTGCAGGCCCTCGCGCTCCTGGAGAGCAAGGGCGAGAACGTCACCAAGCCGCTGGTCGTCCGCCTGGACGGCAACAACGCGGAGCTGGGTCGCAAGATCCTCGACGACGCCAACCACCCGCTGGTCCAGCGCGTGGACACCATGGACGGCGCCGCTGACCGCGCCGCCGAGCTGGCCAACAAGTAAGGAAGGGGACTTAACACCATGGCTATCTTCCTTACCAAGGACAGCAAGGTCATCGTCCAGGGCATGACCGGCGCCGAGGGCATGAAGCACACCCGCCGCATGCTCGCCTCCGGCACCCAGATCGTCGGCGGTGTCAACCCGCGCAAGGCCGGCACCACGGTCGACGTCGACGGCACCGAGATCCCGGTCTTCGGCTCCGTCGCCGAGGCCATGAAGGAGACCGGCGCCGACGTCTCCGTCCTCTTCGTGCCGCCGGCCTTCACCAAGGCCGCCGTCATCGAGGCCATCGACGCCGAGATCGGCCTGGCCGTCGTCATCACCGAGGGCGTTCCGGTGCACGACACCGCCGCCTTCTGGGCGCACGCCGGTTCGAAGGGCAACAAGACCCGGATCATCGGCCCGAACTGCCCCGGCCTGATCAGCCCCGGACAGTCGAACGCCGGCATCATCCCGGCCGACATCACCACCTCCGGCAAGATCGGTCTGGTCTCGAAGTCGGGCACCCTGACCTACCAGCTCATGTACGAGCTGCGCGACATCGGCTTCTCCTCGGCCGTGGGCATCGGCGGTGACCCGGTCATCGGGACCACCCACATCGACGCCCTCAAGGCCTTCCAGGAGGACCCGGAGACCGAGATCATCGTCATGATCGGTGAGATCGGTGGCGACGCCGAGGAGCGTGCCGCGGCCTACATCGCCGAGCACGTCACCAAGCCGGTCGTCGGCTACGTCGCGGGCTTCACCGCCCCCGAGGGCAAGACCATGGGCCACGCCGGCGCCATCGTCTCGGGCTCCTCGGGCACCGCCCAGGCGAAGAAGGAGGCCCTCGAGGCCGCCGGTGTCAAGGTCGGCAAGACGCCGTCCGAGACCGCCCGCCTGGCCCGCGAGATCATCGCCGCCAAGGGCTGATCCCGGTCACCCGCGCGCCGAGCGCCCCCGCCCCTGTGGGCGGGGGCGCTCGCCGTTCCCGGTGCCGTCGGCGCGTCAGTGCCCCGGACCGGTGGCGCAGGGCAGCGGCGACCAGGTCGGGCACACCGCCGGGTCCTGCTGCGGCGGCGGGGCCACGCCCCGGGCCGCGGCCGGCAGCTCCCAGCGCGCGACCGCCTGGGCCTGCGGCTCCGCCACCACCGCCTCCAGCCCCGGCGTCGGACTGCACCACAGGCTGGTGATGCCGTTCGGCGCCCCGCCCGGCAGCAGCGGCACGCCCGGGGCCTCCACCTCCGCCGTCGGGGCCGGCACGCAGAGCGCGGGGACCGGCTGCTCCGGCCGGTGGAACAGCGCCGCCGGACGCAGCCCGGAGAGCGTCGCCACCGTCGCCCCGCCCACGGCCACCGTCAGCAGCACCGCCGCGCCCGTCCGGGCGGCCGTGCCCATCCGGTGCTTGGCCCGCAGCACCGGCACCGGCGCCCGGTGCGGCTCCGGGCAGCCCCGCACCGCCGCCCGGTGAAGCAGCCCGCTCAGCCCGTCCGCGAACCCCGGCGCCGCCGGGTCCGGCCCCACCAGCTCCGGCACCCACTGCGCCAGCGCCGCCCGCGCCGCCCACACCCGCCCCTCGGCGGCCGCCCGGGTCGACTCCACCTCCACCGCGACCGCCGCCGCCGGCAGCCCCAGCCCGTCGTGCAGCACCAGCGCCCGCCGCTGCGGCCGGGACAGCCGCCGCAGGGCCTTCAACAGCGCCTTGTCCCGGTCGGTCAGCCGGTCGTGGTCCGGCAGCACCGACTGGGCCTCGTCGGCCGGCCGGACCCGGATCCGCCGGTGCGGCAGCGTCCACGCGTGCACCCGCCGGGGGCCGCCGCGCCGCCACGGCGACAGCGCCAGCTCGCAGGCCCGCACCCGCACCCAGCCCTCCGGATCGCCCGAGCCGACCACCCCGCCCCAGTCCTGCCGGGCCTCCCCGAACGCCCGCCGCACGCAGTGCACCGCGCGGTGTCGGCAGGCGGTCAGCAGGAACACCTGCTGCACCAGCCGGGTGTGCGCGGCCTCGTACAGCTCCTCGAAGCTCTCCGTCAGGTCCCGTCCGTGGCCCGCCTCGCTGAGGGCCGCGCTGATCCGTTCACGGGAGTCGGCGGCGTCGCGCCCGCCGGGGGCGGAACCGGAACCGGAACCGGGACCGGCCACGGACGCGGCCGCGGGCCGGGCGGCCGCAGGTGGCTGGGGAGCGGCCGGGCCCGGGGCGGCGGTCGGGGCGGTGACCGCGGCGGCGGTGGGGGCGGTGGGGGTGCCCGGCTTGCGCCCGGCCCCCTGTGGGCCGCGCGTGCCGTCCGCGGGACGACGGCGCCGACCCTCGGGCTTGCCCGGGGCGGGCCCGGGGCGCGCGGACGGGCCCTGCGGCTGGCCCTGGTGCTGGCCGGACTGCTGGCCCGGCCCGGAGGCCGCCGGGGTGCCGGGCTCGCCGTGCGCCGTCGACCGGCCGGGGCCGGTGCCGGGTCCGCTGCCGACGCCGGGGGAGCGGTGGCGGCGGTCGCTGTCGGTGCCGGGCTTCCCGCCGGTCGGGGTGGTCTTGGTCATGCCGCTGCGTTCTCCCGGGGCAGTGGGGGCCACTCGCGTACGGTCGGTGCCGGTGGGGGCGGCCGGGGGGCGCCGGCCCGGGCCGGTCGGGGGTGCGGTCCTGAGCAGGGCGATCGCGGCGGCTTCGGTGGGGCAGCCGAGTTTGCGCATGGCCCGGTGCAGATAACTGCGGGCGGTCGCGGTGGTGACGCCGAGTGCGGCGGCGGTGTGATCGAGGCCGTGTCCGGCGGCCAGGTGGGTGAGGGCCTGGGCCTCACGGGGGGTCAGCTTCCGCAGGGGATCGGTGGCACGGGCGGGTGGCGTGGTCATCAGACGCTCCGGGCCGGGGCGGCGGCGGCTTGGGGGCAGGGTCTGAAAAGGCGCATAAGACAATAATCTGGGACACGGCGGCGGTTTGCCGGTTCACGGAGCATGGCGAGTCGCCTTGGCACCATGAGGCGCATGACGCAGCTGATGGGCCGTCCGCTCCTGGAAGTGCCCGGCGAATTGGGTGGACGCCCGGCGCTGGCCGACCTGTTGGCGGGGGTGCGGACGGCGCTGGTCGGTCTCGCGGTGGTCGGGGTGCCGGTCCTCGGGCTCTGGGTGGCGACGCCGTACGCGGACTCCGATGCGGCCGGTGCCACCCGGTTGGCGGGTGCGCTCTGGCTGCTCGGGCACGGCGCGCCGGTCCTGCGCGGCGGCGCGGACGCCCCGCTGACGGTCACTCCGCTGCTGCTCGGGGCCCTGGCCGTGGTGCGGCTGTACCGGGCGGGGGCCGGGGTGGCGGCACGGCGGGGGCTGCGCTCGCGCTGGGGCGGCCCGCTGGCGCTCTGGGCGGGGTACTGCGCGGTGGCGGTCGTGGTGGCGCTGCACAGCGCGGGCGCCGGGCTGTTCCGCAGCCGGGTGCTGCCGGACCTGCTGGTGGTGGGCCTGGTGGCCGGGCTGGCGACGGCGGCGGGCGCACGGTCCGGCGGAGCCGCCGGGACGGAGGGGGCCGGGGGCGCGGCGCGGATCCATGCCGAGGCGCTGTTCGACCGGCTCCCGCCGGGCTGGCGGCCGACCGGGGGCACGCCCGCGGTGTGCCGGGCGGCGGGTGCGGCCGCGGCGGGGCTGCTCGCGGCGGGCGGGCTGCTGGTGGCGGTGGCGGCGGTGCTGGACGCGGTGGCCGGGGGCGGGCGCGGGATGGCGCTGCTCGGCGGCGGGCCCGCCGCGCTGGTCGGGCTGCTGCTGGTCACCGTGGTGCTGCTGCCGAACGCGGTGCTGTGGGGCGCCGCTTACGCGCTGGGCCCGGGCTTCGAGGTCGGCGCCGGGTCGCTGGTGTCGCCGGGCGGGACGGAACTCGGTGCGGTGCCGGAGTTCCCGCTGTTCGCCCTGCTGCCCCAGGAGGGCCCGGGCGGCTGGCGGCTGGCCGCGCTGCTGCTCCCGCTGTTGGCGGGGCTGGTGCCCGCGCTCCTGCTGGGCCGGGCGGCTGTGGGCCGGCCCTCCCCGGCGGGCGGGGGCGGACCGTGGCCGCCCGCGGCGACGGCGACGGCGGCCCTGGCGGCCGCGCTGCTGCTCGGCACCGGGGCGACGGTGCTGGGCTGGCTGTCCGGCGGGGCGCTGGCGGCCGAGCGGATGGCCCGGCTCGGGCCGGTGCCGTGGTGGACGGGCCTGGCGGCGGCGGGCTGGCTCGCCCTGGTGGCGGTGCCGGGCGCCCTGCTGGTGCGGTACCGCGCGCTCGGCCCCGCCCCGGCCGAGGACCCGGCCGAGGCACTGGACGACGACCTGGCCGGGGCTCCGGCCGGGGACCTGGCCCGGGCCCCGGCGTCCGTCGCGGGCGCCTACGCCCGGCTCGCGACCCGGACGCGCGGGAGCGCGCTGCGGCTGCGCGCCGGTGCCCACGCCCTCGTGCTGAGGCTGTCCGGCCGGCGCCCCGCCGACTGACCCCGGTCGGGCCGGCCGTTCGGCGTTCCCGCTCCTGGGCGTTCCCGCTACTCGGCGCGTTCCCGCTACTCGGCGTTCCCGCTGAAGTCCACGTACCACTGCGGCGCGTACCGGTCGCAGTTCTCGGCGCCGACGTTGGTGAGCGAGTCCCGCACGCAGGTGACGTAGTCCCGGTAGTGGACGCTCAGCCCGATCACCGAGGTGGCGACCATGACGGTCATCGCGCCGGTGAGGATCCCGGCGAGCGCGGCCGGGGTGAGCGGGTTCGGCGCCGGGGCACCGACGGGGCCGGTCTGACCGTACGGGCCGGCCTGGCCGTAGGCCCCGGCCGGTGCCGCCGCGGGAGCCGGGGCGGTCGCGGTCCGCCCGGCCCGGAGCGCGCCGACGCCCCAGACGATGCCGAGCACGCCGGCCAGCAGGGCGATCCAGTGGAAGCCGGTGAACAGGCAGACCAGCGCGAACGGTCCGGCCAGCGCGGCGTTGCGCGCCTTGCGGTGGGCCGGGTTCGCCAGGTCGAGCCGGGGCGGCTGCGGACCCTGGGGGCGACGGCCGGGCCCGCCCTCGCCGGGGCCCGGTCCCCACTGCTGGGGGTGCGGCGGGCGGTCGCCGCCGGGACCGCCGGCCTGGCCGCCGTCGCCCTCCGGACCCTGGCCGGGCCAGGGGCTGCGCGGCCGCCACGGCTGGTCCGGGGCGTCCGCGGGCGGCGGCGCGAAGGGGTTGCGCTCGTCGGTGTCGTCGCCGCTGCTCATGGGTTCAGCCGTTCCTTCTCGGTCGGGGCTCGTGCGGAGGGTCGCGCTCGGGGGCGGTCTCCTCCGCCCCAATGATCCCGCAAGCGTTCGAGGGCCCGTCGGGGGCCTGCCCGTACCGGGGCCGGTCGCCCGCAACTCCGGTGCGGAGGGCCCGAGGAGATCCCCGTCTCAACTACGCGCGTAGCGCCGGAGGGAGGGTGCAGGGGGCCTCCGACCAGCCGTTATCGTGGTGACGGTCAGCAGCTCCCACGGGTTCCCCCGGTCCCGCGTCGCGGCGGGTTCTCCTGGTGTTCCCCCTCGCTCGACCTGCCGTTCGTAGTGGCCCCACCGCCGGTGGACGTACCAGCGGGCGGCGCCCGACCTACGGAGAATCGCGCAGTGGCCGCCGCCCCCGCCCAGCTCTTCCCGCCCCGTACGCCCGGACCGGCCCGCCTGGTGGTGCTGGTCTCCGGCTCCGGCACCAACCTCCAGGCCCTGATCGACGCCGCCGCCGACCCGGCGTACGGCGCCGGGATCGTGGCCGTGGGCGCGGACCGGGACGGGATCGCCGGCCTGGAGCGTGCCGAGCGGGCGGGCCTGCCGACCTTCGTCCACCGGGTGAAGGACTTCGCGGACCGGGCCGACTGGGACCGCGCGCTGACCGCCTCCGTCGCCGCCCACCAGCCCGACCTGGTGGTCACGGCCGGCTTCATGAAGATCCTCGGCCCCGAGTTCATCGCGGCCTTCGCGGGGCGGATCGTCAACACCCACCCCGCACTGCTGCCGTCCTTCCCCGGCGCCCACGGCGTCACCGACGCGCTCGCGTACGGGGTGAGGGTCACCGGCTGCACCGTCCACCTGGTCGACGCCGGAGTGGACACCGGGCCGATCATCGCGCAGGGCGTCGTCGAGGTGCTCGACGCCGACCACGCCGATGGCGGCGACGCGCTGCACGAGCGCATCAAGACTGTCGAGCGCAAGCTGCTCGTCGACGTCGTGGGCCGGCTGGCCCGCGAAGGTCACCGCATCGAGGACCGAAAGGTATGGATCCCGGCATGAGCGCGAGCTCCACCACGCCCCCCGTTTCGGAGAACATCCGTCCGATCCGTCGCGCGCTGATCAGCGTGTACGACAAGACCGGTCTGGAGGAGCTGGCCCAGGGCCTGCACGCCGCCGGGGTCGCCATCGTCTCCACCGGCTCCACCGCCGGCCGGATCGCCGCCGCCGGCGTCCCGGTGACGGAGGTCTCCGAGCTGACCGGCTTCCCGGAGTGCCTGGACGGGCGCGTGAAGACGCTGCACCCGCGCGTGCACGCCGGCGTGCTCGCCGACCTGCGCCTGGAGTCGCACCGCGCGCAGCTGGCCGAGCTCGGTGTCGAGCCCTTCGACCTGGTCGTGGTGAACCTCTACCCGTTCAAGGCCACCGTCGCCTCGGGCGCCACCCCGGACGAGTGCGTCGAGCAGATCGACATCGGCGGCCCGAGCATGGTCCGCGCCGCCGCCAAGAACCACCCGTCGGTGGCCGTCGTGGTCGACCCGGCCCGCTACGCCGACGTGCTGACCGCCGTCCGCGAGGGCGGCTTCGACCTGGCCACCCGCAAGCGCCTGGCCGGTGCCGCGTTCGCCCACACCGCCGCCTACGACGTGGCCGTCGCCTCCTGGTTCGAGGCCGGCTACGCCCCCAGCGACGAGCGGTTCCCCGAGTTCCTGGGCGCCACCTGGGAGCGCCAGAACGTGCTCCGCTACGGCGAGAACCCGCACCAGGGCGCCGCGCTGTACAGCGACGGCACCGGCGGCCTGGCCGGTGCCCAGCAGCTGCACGGCAAGGAGATGTCGTACAACAACTACGTCGACACCGACGCCGCCCGCCGCGCCGCGTACGACCACGCCGAGCCGGCCGTCGCGATCATCAAGCACGCCAACCCGTGCGGCATCGCGACCGGCGCCGACGTCGCCGAGGCGCACCGCAAGGCGCACGAGTGCGACCCGGTCTCCGCGTACGGCGGCGTGATCGCGGTCAACCGCCCGGTCACCGTCGAGCTGGCCGAGCAGATCGCCCCGATCTTCACCGAGGTCGTGGTGGCCCCCGGGTACGAGGACGGCGCGGTCGAGGTGCTGGCCCGGAAGAAGAACCTGCGGGTGCTGGTCGCCCCCGGGGCCCCGGCCAACCACCAGGAGGTCCGCCCGATCTCCGGCGGCGTGCTGCTCCAGGACGCGGACCGGGTGCAGGCCGAGGGCGACGACCCGGCGAACTGGACGCTGGCCGCCGGCGAGGCGCTGTCCGCGGCCGAGCTGGCCGAGCTGGCCTTCGCCTGGCGGGCCTGCCGGGCCGTCAAGTCCAACGCGATCCTGCTGGCCAAGGACGGCGCCTCGGTCGGCGTCGGCATGGGCCAGGTCAACCGGGTCGACTCCTGCAAGCTCGCGGTCGAGCGGGCCGGCGAGCGGGCCAAGGGCTCGTACGCCGCCTCGGACGCCTTCTTCCCGTTCCCGGACGGCCCGGAGATCCTGATCGCCGCCGGTGTCCGGGCGATCGTCCAGCCGGGCGGTTCGATCCGTGACGAGCAGGTCGTCGAGGCGGCCCGGGAGGCCGGCGTGACGATGTACTTCACCGGCGCCCGCCACTTCTTCCACTGAGCGGCACGAAGCGGCCCGGTCCCTCGGTCGAGGGGCCGGGCCGCTTCGTCGTGGTCGTGCCGTGTGCTCAGTAGCGCGGCCGGTTGAACCAGCCGGAGCCCTCCTGGGTGCACATGGCGGTGATCCAGATGATGCTGATGGCCAGCCACAGACCGGCCATCACATAGCCGATGGCGGTGCCGGCGCTGACGGCGCCCGCCAGGATCAGCAGGCCGACCAGGCTGCCGAGCGAGCCGTACACGATGGTGGTGATCCGGACGTTGTTGCCGCCCTTGCCGAACTTGGCGCCCAGCGTGATGGAGAGCGCGGCGAACAGCGCGAACAGGACCGCGACGACGATCAGGATGCCGGCGGCGGCGTCGCCCAGCGCGGTGAACGGGTTGTCGCTGGTGGTCGCCTTGGCCGTGTTGGTGACGTCCTTGGCGGCGGCGCCTATGAGCAGGTAGACCAGCGCGAGGATCGCCTGCACACCGCCCACGATGAACAGCAGCACCCGGGCGGTCGTCACCAGGCCCGGCATGGACTGCGGCACGGCCGGCGCGTAGCCGTAACCGGGGGCCGCCTGGGGCGGGTAGCCGTAGCCCGGCGCGGGCTGCGGCGGGGCCTGCTGCGGGTAGCCGTAGCCCGGCGCGGGCGGCTGCTGGCCGTACGGGTTGTTCGGGTCGGGCGGGTAACTCATGGATGCCTCCGGGCAGTTGCGGGAACGCGGGGACGGGACGGCGGAGGGCCCGGTTGCGGCCGGCGAGTCGGGTCGCCGACGGAACGGGACGGTATCGGAGCGCGGTGACAGCCCGGCGGCGGTGACGGGCGCGGCCGGCTCAGTGCTGTGACGGGCCAGTGATCGAACGCGAGGACGGGCACGGCGCGGTGAGGGCGCCGTGGCGGTCTGGCTGCGCGGTGTGCTGTGGTCGGATCACTGGCTCTTTCCCCCGGGTACGCCCTGCTGCGGGACCGTCGGCCCGTCACCGGGCCCGGTCGCGGCAGGGGATGCCCGCATATCGTCAACCGGACGGCAGCGCGCTGTCCAGCCGGTTGTGGGCGTGGTGCGGAGACTGTGGCGCAACCGCAACGTGGTGCGGGCCTTCCGTGCCCGTCCGGTCGCCGGGGCGGCCCCGGTACGGGAGGCGGCCGCGATCCGGGAGAATGGGGTCATGACTGCCCAGATTCTCGATGGCAAGGCCACCGCCGCCGCGATCAAGTCCGAACTCGCCGCCCGCGTGGCGGCCCTCAAGGCGAAGGGCGTCACGCCCGGCCTCGGCACCGTCCTGGTCGGCGACGACCCGGGCAGCCGCTGGTACGTCAACGGCAAGCACAAGGACTGCGCCGAGGTCGGCATCGCCTCGATCCAGCGCGAGCTGCCCGCCACCGCCACCCAGCAGGACGTCGAGGACGTCGTCCGCGAGCTCAACGCCGACCCGACCTGCACCGGCTACATCGTCCAGCTGCCGCTGCCCAAGGGCCTGGACCAGAACCCGGTCCTGGAGCTGATGGACCCGGACAAGGACGCCGACGGCCTGCACCCGACCTCGCTCGGCCGGCTGGCCCTGGGCATCGAGGGCCCGCTGCCCTGCACCCCGCTGGGCATCGTCGAGCTGCTGCGCCGGCACGAGGTCGAGATCGACGGCGCCGAGGTCGTCGTGGTCGGCCGCGGCGTCACCGTCGGCCGCTCGATCGGCCTGCTGCTGACCCGCCGCAGCGAGAACGCCACCGTGACCCTGTGCCACACCGGCACCCGGGACCTCGGCGCGCACCTGCGCAAGGCCGACATCATCGTGGCCGCCGCGGGCGTGCCGCACCTGGTCAAGCCGGAGGACGTCAAGGCGGGCGCCGCGGTGCTGGACGTCGGCGTCAGCCGCAGCGAGGGCAAGATCGTCGGCGACGTGCACCCGGGGGTGGCCGAGGTGGCCGGCTGGATCTCCCCGAACCCCGGCGGCGTGGGCCCGATGACCCGCGCGATGCTGCTCAACAACATCGTCGAGGCGGCCGAGCGCCGCGCCGGCGTCTGACCCCCGAGGGACGGCGAGCATGACTGAACCGCGTCCGGCGCGGTCCCGGCAACGGCCGGTCAAGACCACCGGCACCCTGCCGCCCGAGGGGGCCGCCCCGGCCCTCGGGCGCGACCACGCCCTGCCGGTCCGGCAGTGGCCGATAACGCTGGTCCTGTCGGTGGTCGGCGCCGGCCTCGCGGTCACCTGGCTCGCCGACTTCAAGGACGGCTTCAAGTACGGGCTGCTGATCCTCGGCACCGGCGTGCTGCTCGGCGCGGTGCTGCGGCTGGTGCTGCCCGAGGTCGGGATGCTGGCCGTGCGCAGCCGCTTCACCGACGTGATCGTGCTGGCCTTCCTGGGCGCCTCGATCGTGCTGCTGACCCTGGTCGCGCAGCCGAACCCGTGGCTGGAGATCCCGCTGCTGGACAACATCGGCCAGCTGATCGGCCGGCCCAAGCGCTGAGCCGCGGCCCGGCGGCGCCGAGCAGCGGTAGGGCGCCGAGCGCCGCGGCCCCGTCCGGGACTCCCGGACGGGGCCGCGGCGCGTTCCGGGCCCTCCCGGGCGGAGCCCGCTGTGACGCATCAGCCACGCCCGCACACC